>DATJKO010000290.1:0-3910 GCA_035491355.1 Pyrinomonadaceae bacterium | reverse complement strand
CGATGGTGACGACGGTGCTGCTTGGTTTGATCTACCCGCTAGTCGTAACCGTTCTCGCCCAGGTCATTTTTCCCGACAAAGCAAATGGACAACTAATCAGAAGAGGGGATGGAACGATCATCGGTTCGCGTCTAATCGGTCAGTCGTTCACGTCGCCGGGCTACTTTCGCGCGCGTCCTTCAGCGGCGGGAGCGAACGGATACGATGCCGGCGCCTCCTCTGGTTCCAATCTTGGTCCAACAAATCAGAAGTTGATCGATCGCGTAAACGCTGATGTGGAAAAGTGGCAGGCGGACAATCCTGGCAAGGCGGTGCCGATCGATCTGGTAACGACGTCGGGTTCGGGACTCGATCCGCATATCTCGCCGGCGGCGGCGGAGTTTCAAATCCACCGTGTAGCCAGTGAACGGGGAATGAACGAAGCAGAGGTGCGAAGCATCGTCAATGCCCACAACGAAGGCCGGCAGTTTGGTTTTCTCGGTGAGCCGCGCATCAACGTCCTGGAGCTGAATCTCGATCTCGATAACAGAAAGCCGATGTCCGCTCACGCAGTAGGGAGCGAACCTTAGTTTCGCAGACGCATGGCCGTAGAGCTGAAAAGACCAACACCGGAAGCCTTGCTCGCCAAACTGATGGATGGCGACAAGGCCACGCTGCGAGTGTACATCGGCGCAGCTCCCGGCGTCGGTAAGACCTGGCAAATGCTCGAAGACGCGCACGCGTTGAAACGGCAGGGAGTCGACATCGTTATTGCGCTCCTGGAAACGCACGGTCGAGTTGAGACGGCTGCGTTAGCTGAACGACTCGAGCGTGTTCCGATGCGGCAGATCGAGTATCGCGGTGTGACGCTCGAGGAGATGGATCTTGATGCCGTGATTGCGCGCAATCCGCAGATCGCGATCGTCGATGAGCTGGCCCATACGGATGTTCCCGGATCCAAAAACCGCAAGCGTTACGAAGACGTTCTGGAGCTTCTCGAACGCGGTATTTCAGTAATCACCGCGGTCAACATACAGCACATCGAGTCGTTGAATGATGTCGTGGCGCGCACTACCGGCGTGCGCGTGCGCGAAACGGTGCCGGACTATTTTTTCCGGCGTGCGGATGAAGTAGTCAACGTCGACGTGTCCGTTGACACGCTTCGCACGCGGCTGCGCCAGGGAAAGATCTACGGCGTCGAGAAGATTGAGCAGTCGCTCAACAACTTCTTTCGCAAAGGAAATCTGTCGGCGCTGAGGGAATTGGCCTTGCGGCAGGTGGCTCAGGACCAGGCCGTGAAGGCGCACGACTATCGTGCGAAAGAGGGGCTGGAGCAAGCCGTTATTCCCGAGAAAGTGATGGTGGCAATGGCGTCGCGTGGTGGCGCGAAGAAGTTATTGCGCATGGGATCGCGGATCGCCGGCCGTCTCGCGTCGGACTGGTACGCGGTCTATGTCGAAACACCGCGCGAGGAGATGGGACGCATCAAGCCCGAAGACTACGCCGCGCTTCAGGAGAACATCCACTTCGCGCAAGAGCTGGGAGCGCGGATCGTCAAACTCAAAGCGCGTCGTGTCGCCGACGCGCTGATTGACTTCGCGCGTCGCGAAGGAATCACGCACGTCGTCTTTGGGCAGACGTCGCGAACGCGTTGGGACATTTTGTTGCACGGGTCAATCATCAACCGTTTTCTCGACGAAGTACGCGACGCGACGGTGCAGGTGGTCCCCCTCCATGTCCCCGAGAATGGTCACCGCGAGGTGAGCGAATGAAACCAGTGAACGACTCAGTTGCGGAGCACGCACTCGCTCTGGCGCCCTATGAGTTGCGGCTTCGCCGCCCCGATGTGAGGCGGGGCTTCGCCCCGCCGTCGACGTTATGTCGAATGAGGGCTGTGCCCTTCGTTCGGGCTATACCCCAGATGTGGGCAGGGCGAACGAGAGGCGTAGCCTCGAACCAAGCAAAGACACATGCGGCGGGGCATAGCCCCGCCTCACATCGGGGCGGCCAAGCCGCATCGCATAAGGCGGCGGAGCCGGTGCGGTGAAGAGCATGGGGCTTAGGGCAAAACTGCTGCTGGGATATGCGGTGTTCATCGCCGCGCTGGTGTTGCTCGGCGCGTGGAGCGCGTGGCGTTTGCACGACATGGGGAAGGTGTCGCGTCGCATCATGTCCGAAAACTACGATTCAGTCGTTGCGGCGCAGGAGATGAAAGAAAGCCTCGAACGGCAGGATTCGGCGGCGCTATTCGCGCTGATCGGCGCTCGGGAAAAAGCGCTGACTCAATTGCGCGAACATCGCGCGCGTTTCGATGCTAGTTTTCAGAAAGCAGCGAACAACATCACCGAAATCGGCGAACCTGATGCGATAGAAGCCATCCGCCGGGAACGTGACGTTTATTACCGGCGGTTTGATAGTTTTCTCAGTCGCACGACATCTGGCACAGAGGCGAATGATCTCGCCCTCCGCAACGAATACTTCACGCAACTCGAACCACAGTTCAACAAGCTTCGCGCTGCGTGCGAACACCTGCTGCAACTCAATCAACGTGCCATGCTCGCCAAATCAGAAGCCGCCGCGGGCGTGGCCCAACTCTGGTTTTATCGCACGCTGCTCATTTCCGGCGTCTTGATTGTCACCGGCCTTTGGTTCGCCTTCTTTCTCGCCAAACGAATTGTCGAACCATTACGCCAGCTTACCGAAAGTACCGCGCGAATCGCCGGCGGCGATCTCGACGCCAAGGTGAGCGTCAGTTCGGGTGATGAGGTGGGTTTGCTCGCCGCGGAATACAACCGCATGGCGGATCGTATCCGGCAGTTGCGTAACTCTGATCTCGGCAAGGTGCTGGTAGCCCAACAGACGACTGAAGCGGCGATCGACTCGCTTTACGATCCGGTAATCGTTACCGATGAAGAAGGCCGCGTCACAAAACTCAATCCCGCTGCTCAAGAGATCTTTGGTTCGGAGACAGATAACACCGGCAAACATGTCGGCGAAGTTGCACGAGACCAACGCATCGCCGTAGCGGTAGCGGAGGCGCTGGAGTCACAACGGCCCGTTGTCGGCGAGTGGATGGCGTCAGTGCTGCCACTCGATGTCGACGGCCTGGAGCGAGCTTTTCGTTTACGCACTACGCCGATGCGGGATAACAGCCATCTGCTTGGCGCCGTGACCCTCCTCGAAGACATCACTCACCTCCGCGAAATCGATCGTCTGAAATCGGAGTTCATAGCGACGGCGTCGCACGAATTGCGCACTCCCTTAACGAGCATTCAGATGGGTGTTCATCTGTTGCTCGAAAAAGCAGCCGGCGATCTGACCGACAAACAGGTGGAGGTGCTCAGCGCCTGTCGCGAAGATTGCGAACGCCTGGACAAGTTGATGCGCGACCTGCTCGATCTTTCACGCATTGAAGCTGGTGAGACCAAACCAGCATTGGCGTCCACCACGACCAACGATCTGATCCGCGACGCTACTCGCGAGCTGCGTCCCCAAGTCGAAGCGAAAGGGATCTCGTTCAAAGTCGATGCTCCCGCCGAACTGCCGAATGTCTTGGTAGACCGTACGCAGGTCGAGCGCGTGCTCACGAATCTTGTCGGTAACGCCATTCGCTACACGCGTCAGGGCGAAATAACGATAAGAGTCTTAGCGCGCGGAAACTTTGTGGCCGTTTCTGTTTCCGACACGGGGAGCGGAATTCCGCACGAATATCTGCCGCACATCTTCGACAAGTTTGTGCAGGTGCCAGGCGCCCCGACTGGAGGCGCGGGTTTAGGGCTGGCGATTTCGCGACTGATCGTCGAGGCACATGGTGGGCAAATCAGTGCGCAATCTGAACCACAGAAGGGATCGACTTTTACGTTTACGTTGCCGATTGCAGCTTGAGGCGCAAATGTTATGAACACGCAAATACTGATCATTGATGACGAAC
>DATJKO010000289.1:0-5990 GCA_035491355.1 Pyrinomonadaceae bacterium | reverse complement strand
AGATCGACTTTCGCATGTCCGGGCCGCGTCTTCGTAAACAGGTCTGCGGCGTTCTCAAACCGTTTCGTGAACGCGTCGATCACTTCCGGGCCCACTTCGTAACAACATGGGCCAGCGGACGCTCCAATCGCGACGCGCAAGTCTTCCGGTCTCGCTCCATATTCATCATTCAGCCGCTGAACGCCGACGAGCACAGCCGACGCCAGCGTCCCGCGCCAGCCCGCATGGACCGCGGCAAATCCTCCACTGACCGGATCGCCCATCAGAATCGGCACACAATCTGCCGTCTTCACCCCGGCCAAAATATGAGGCAGGTTACTGACGATCACGTCACAGTAAATCGTATCGCCGAGTTGGTTTTCCGCTGGTTTTGCTTCCGCGACCGAATTCACAACCCGAACATCCGCGCCGTGCACCTGCCAGCAACCCGCCAGGGACCACTCGCCCGGAAAAAGCTTGAGAAAGCGGCGACGATTCTCCAGAATGTTCTCCGCTCGATCGTCGTTGAACCCCGCGAGGCTCAACGCATTCGACGGCATGTCGCTGACGCCGCCAAGACGGGTGGAGAAGCCATTTACAAATCCAACATCTTCCAAAGGCGCACAAACAAGCGCGCGAACGCCGTCGACGTCGCGCCAGTAGAACCCATGCTCGGCTAATTGGTTATCACTCGTGATCATTTCCATCGGTATAGACATTATCGAAGTTGCGCGAATTCGCGAAGTGCTCTTGCGTACGCCGCGATTCACCGAGCGCGTCTTCACGGAGCGCGAACGTGCTTACTGCGACAGTCGCGGCGTGGTGTCACCACAGCATTATGCCGCGCGGTTTGCGGCAAAAGAAGCGGCACTAAAAGCACTGCAAACGGGTTGGCGAGGCGGAATCAGTTGGCAGGACGTGGAAATTTCAGCGCACAAGAGTGGCGCGCCTTATCTGATCTTCACCGGACAGGTGCTGGAAGTGTTCGAAAAATTCGGTGCTACCAGCACGCATCTCTCAATGTCGCACACGAGCGAGCACGCGATCGCGCAGGTCATCCTCGAACGGTAGTCATTTTCCATTTGTCATTTTCCATTTCTCATTGTCATTTTAGCGAGCCCGAAGATAAGAAATGACAAATGAAAAACGGAAAATGGAAAATGATCACTGCTCGGCAAAGGGACTGGTGTGGACGGGCAAGTTCCCGTGGAAGTAACACTCGAGATGCGGTGACGTTTTCTCCGTTACCGCAATCAACTCCCGCAACGGGCACCACACCGTCGAGATCAACCCATTCGCAGAATCAACCTCGACAAACTTAATGCCTTCCGGACACTCGAAATTCGCGCCACCGAGATCCGGCCTGACTGCAATCGCCTCTTTCATGAACTCGGCCCACGCCGGCAAAGCAGCGTCGGCGCCGGTCAACCCGAGTTGCGCGTTGTCGTCGAAACCAATCCACACGGCGCACACGAGGTTCGGCGAATAACCGACAAACCAGCCGTCACGCGATGTACCCGTCTTGCCGGCGATTGCAGTGCCGGGTACCGCTCCACGAGCCTTGCGCGCCGTGCCGTGGTCAATCACGGCGGCGAGCATGTTTGTGATCATGTAACTCGTCGTCGGACTAATCACCTGCTCCGTCGGCGGCAAGTAATGCGTACCCGGCGGTTCAGAAACACTGGCGATAACCTTCGGTTCGATCCTGAATCCGCCGTTTACAAACACCGCATAAGCCGTAGCGAGCTGCAACGGCGTGACTTCCTCGGTCCCCAACGCCAGCGCCGGATAACGTTCCGGTTTCGGTAAACCAAATCTCGTTGCCAGGTTGGCAATGCGCGCCAGACCGGTTTGCAAAGCAACGTCGACGGTCACAACGTTGAGTGATTTCACCAGACCCGTACGCAGCGTCACTTCGCGCATCGAGTAGCCACCGCCGTAGTTCGCTGGTCGATAAGTCTTGTTGCGGTCGTAGATGAACTCACGCGGCGCATCCATGAACGTCTGCACCGGCGACATTCCGTCTTCGAGCGCGGCTGCGTAAACGAACGGCTTGAACGTGGAACCCGGCTGGCGATGCGCGTCAGTGACGCGATTGAGTTGCGACTCCGCGTAACTCCGCCCGCCGACCATCGCCAAAACGTTCCCCGTATGCGGATCGAGCGCGACCAGCGCAGCCTGCGGTTTCACGCCTCGCGCGGCGTAGAGCTTGTCGAGACGATCCAGCTGACGCTCGAGCGCCTGCTCGGCGAGTTGCTGCAACTCCAGATCGATCGTTGTGTAGATCCGTTGCACGTCTCCCGACGTTTCAAACTCCGAGCGAGCGATGCGATTCACGTAGTCGACGAAATACGGCGCCAGCGAGTTGTCGAGACTGCGGTCTGACGCGAGTGTAATCGGCTCCGCTAAAGCTGCTGCGAGTTGGTCCTGCGTAATCCAGCAGTTCTCGAGCATCGCCGTGAGCACCATACTTCGTCGCGACTGTGCTGCCTCGGGATGGTTGGCCGGCGAGTAACGCGCGGGGCTTTGAATCAGGCCCGCGAGCATCGCAGCTTCCGCGAGCGATATCTGGTTCAGTTCTTTGCCGTAGAAAACCCTGGCTGCTTCCTTAACACCTCGAACCGAAACGGCGCCACGTTGGCCCAGGTAAAGCTCGTTGCAATACAGCGCGAATATGTCCTGCTTGGAGAGTCGCTGTTCGAGCGCCAGGGAAAGCATCGCCTCCGCGTACTTGCGGCGAAACGTCTTTTCGGGTGTCAGGTACGTGTTCTTAACGAGTTGTTGCGTGATCGTCGATCCGCCCTGTCCCATCCGTTCGTCGCTGACGTTGCGGATGAGAGCGCGCGCGAGACCGTTGACGTCGACGCCTGAATGCTCGAAGAAGCGACGATCCTCGATCGCGAGTATTGCCTGGACCAACACCTGCGGGATCTCGTCGTAGGCAAGGACTTCGCGTTTGCCCGCTTTCGAGGAAAGGTCGTTCGAAAGTATCTCCGGTTCGAGTGTGAACGTTTCGAGCGCAACGCCGTCACCCGTCAGCTCCGCGAGCTGCTCACGGTCGAACGCCACGCGAACGAGTCGCGGCTGATTCCCGCTCTTATTACTCGGCCGGATCTCAACCACAACGCCGTTCGACGTAAAACTCCCACTCCACACGCCACTCGCATTCGATTCGAGGTAACCAGCGCGTCTCAGCGTCAACACCAGCTTCTCAGCCGACCATTTTTGTCCGACCTGAAGCACGCGAGGCGCCGCGTACAGTCCCGGACGGCTGGTCAGGTAACCAGCCGCAAGCCGCGCGTCGATGATTTGGGAGTAGTAGGTGTAGGAACGGACCAACGCGTCGCCCGCGAATGCGAGCGCCGTCAGAAACAAAAAAATACCGACCGGCAACAACCGAACACGTATCCGGCGCCGATCTGGTACAGATATGACCTCGATTGACATTGACAACCCGCCAACCAACCTTCAGTGCTTCCTGATTTCGTGTGATTTAGTTAAACGATTAAAGCGCGGCGGATTTCAAAGATGAGGATTCGAGAAGTTTGAATATGTTCGGCATGGCTTCCATCGCGGCGGCGTAACCTGCGTCCATCAGTTCGTCGGCGCGCCGCACTTGATCCCAGCGGATGTGGCCAATCTGCGGAATTATCACGAGATCTGAAGCAGCGATTTGATTGCGCGAGGAGGTTTTTTGCACAACGAGCAACGACTGCAACACAATACCGATCACGGAACCGGTCGCTCCGAAAAACGTGGCCCCAGCCGAATTCACATCGACAGTAATCACGAGATCAGCGCCGAGGTCGCGAGTAACTGTGGCCGGAATTACCGACACCAAACCGCCGTCAACCAACTGCCGTCCCTGTTCGTCCGCGATGGGCACGTACCAACCTGGGATCGTACAACTGGCCCGAATCGCAAACGGCAGGTCGCCCTCGTCACGGAAAACCACCGCAGCCCCCGTCTTCAGATCGGTGGCCACAGCAGCAAACGGAATTGCCAGGTCTTCGAATCGAGAAACGGGCAATCGCTTGCGAAGAAAGGTCTCAAGACGCTTGTTACTCAGAATCCCCAGCCGCGAAACCGTCAGCCGGCCAACTTTTCGCCATCTCAAGGTTCGGCCAAGCTCCGCTATCTCCTCGACCTGCATTCCCGCGGCGTAGGCGCCGCCAACAATCGCTCCGGCTGACGTGCCGCCAATGTAATCAATGGAAATCTTATTTTCGATGAGGGCTCGTAAGACGCCGACATGCGCCATGCCTCGAGCAGCCCCGCCTGACAGCGCCAGACCGATCGTTGGGTGGGGTGATGTTGGCATTTGTGAGTTCTTTGTACTTTGTTCTTTGTTCTTGGTTTGGAACAAGTACAAAGCTCCAGCATTAAACAGGACTCAGCATCACGATCTCAGCGCGTTCACGGGCGGTGTCGAGAAACGCGTCGGTGTCAGATTCGATCTTCGCTTCGACGAGGTTCTTTTCAATCTCTGCCTTCGCCTGGTCCAGGCTCGGAACGATCGCGCCCGGAGCGCGCGCCTTGAAGCGTGGAACATAGACCGTGGAGTAGTAGTCAGCAATCTCCTTCTGACCGATTACTACGAAATTGCGAAAGCGAAAGTCCAGATATTTTTCGATCTTGAGCCGCTGGTCGATGATCTCGTCGAGTCGTTCGCTGGTCAGACCCACGCGCCGCAACCGGTCTTCAAACTGTTGCCGCGATTCAAACGCCCGCGCCAACGCGTTACGCGACTCCGCGATCTCAGCCGGACTCGGCACGAGCGTCGGCAACTTGTCGGCCTCCTGAAGGATGAGTCGCTGATCGATCACCAACCGCAGCGCGCGGTTAAGATCGGCGGAAGTCGGATTGTCGAGCGAGGTACCCGGCTGCAATGCCAATTGCCACATCAAATCTGAATACGTGATCAAATCGGTCTTCACGCCGGCGTTCACCGTGGCGACCATCTTGTCGACAACCTGCTGCGCCGCACACGGCGAAACACTCGCCAGCAGAAGAACCAAAACTCCGATGAATCCAAGTCGCTTCATACTCAAAACGTCTGCGTGATGCGGAAGTGCAACGCCGTCCGGTGTAACCGGAACACGGCGGGCGTGCCGTCAAAGCCTATTCCTGGACCACGCTGTGGGATTAAAAACTCCGGCGGGTTCAACAGGAATCCATAGTCAACAGCAAACACGCCTCCGAACGGTGTTTGCCAGCGCAAACCAAGTCCCACGGTGTTGGACCAGCGCGCCTTCAGGTTCGTTGCCCGAATCTCCGACAGAATGTCGCCCGGCGGTATCGGCGTCGGGTCGCTCTTGCCAAATAGATCGCCGACACGGCGATACACGTTGCCTCCGTCATAAAACGGCACTACCTGCACCGATCGCGTCAGCGGCACGCGCGCTTCCAGGTTTACAACCGCGAGCGCATTGCCGCCGACCGGAACAGTGAACGGATTCAGAAAGACGACGTTGTTGTCCTGATCGCGAAACTCCCCAAGCGGAATCACGACCTCGCGCGGCCCAGCTTCTTCGAAACTGAACCCGCGCAGGGTTGTCGAACCACCGGAGAAGAACCGTTCGCTGATCGGCAACGTGAGATCGATCTCGTCGATTCGTCCGTTCTCATCGCGATCTCGCGGGTTGAAAATGTTTGCCAGTCCCAGCGTGAAATTGGCGGCGAAGACCGTGTTTCGCAGCGCGCTGACTTTGTAGTACGTGCGATACATCGCCTGGAAGCGATTGAAGGAGATGTTTCCGCCGAGCTGTCGCAGCGCCACTGCGTAGTCCACACTCATGAAACTTCCGCGCGTCGCATCGACCTGGTTGTAACGACAAACCTCGCCCGGTTCGCCGGGGTGTTCGTCGTCGTCCAGGCGCGTGGGAAGCAGCCCGCGTTCGCACCGCTCGCGCGTGTCGCGCACGAACGACGCACCGATACGAGCAAGACGCACCTTCTTATCCGGTTCGAGAATCGGTCTGACGACGAGACTCTCGAGGTTGTAGAGCCGC
>DATJKO010000288.1:0-2472 GCA_035491355.1 Pyrinomonadaceae bacterium | reverse complement strand
TGTTGCCGAGGCGCGATCGGAAGAGAAAGCAAGACAGATGGTTTCTGAAGTTTACGAGCAGGTAACAAGGTGGGTCGCGGCGTAGATCAGTTATCAAAGTGCCCTGGAAGGAATTCGAATGAAACCTGTGTTTGCCTTGTTGCTCCTGTTGTTGGCTTTGACTTCCCCGGTCCTGGGCCAACAAGCGGCCAAGGCGACGCTCACCGGAACCGTTACCGATCCAAATCGCGCCGTTATCGCCGGCGCCGCCGTTACAGCAACGCAAACCGCTACCGCCATCCGCCGAACGACGGTGAGTAACGACGAAGGTGTTTACGTCCTTACTGATCTCGCTCCCGGCGAGTATGAAGTAAAGGTCGAGGCGAGCGGCTTTACCGCGCTTCGTGTTACGAACCTTGTACTTCAGGTGGGTCAGAGCATAACTATCGACGCGCCGCTCAGAGTCCAAGGCGCCATAGAGGAGCTCTACGCGGACCCGCCTTTAATCAATTACAACGACTCGCTGGTCCAGAGCGTGGTTGATACACGCGAGGTCGAGCGTTTGCCGTTGAATGGCCGCAACTTTCTCGAACTCGCGCTGCTTGTTCCCGGTAATTCGCCGGCGCCAAATTTCGATCCGACGAAGACCAATACCTTTGTTGTTTCTTCAGCCGGTCAACTCGGACGCGGCGGCAACGTGACTGTGGATGGGGCCGACAATAACGACGACGTCGTCGGTGGTCCGGTGCAGAACATCTCTCAGGAAGCGATACGGGAGTTTCAGATTGCGACCAACCGCTTCTCGGCCCAGCAAGGACGCTCTGGTTCGGCAGTCATCAACGTCATTACCAAGAGCGGCGGAAACGATTTACACGGGGCGGGGTCTGTTTACTTTCGCAACCAGGATTTGCAGGGATTGCCGGCCACATTCGACCGCCGCCTCGGCGAAACGCCGCCGTTCGATCGGCAACAGTACGCGTTCGCGTTAGGTGGACCAATCAAGAAGGATCGTGCCTGGTTCTTTGGTTCGTTTGAGTATCGCAATCAGGACGGTGTGGTGCTGGTTGGTACGAGAAATCTGGCCACGCGATCGATCGTGCGTGGTTTTGCACCAGCGCCGCTCGATGATTTCCTGACAACGGAGCGAGTCGATTGGAGTCCGAGTGCTACAGATCAGCTTAGCTTTCGTTATTCGTTTCAACGCGAGAATGGAATCAACGCGAGCACACTCGTTCGCTCCATAGGATCTGCATCGCAGCGACAGTCGGGTCTGAACAAGACGCACTCATTCCTCGCCAATTACACGCACATCATCTCGGCTCTCGACATTAATAGCTTCAACTTTAGTTTCAGCGACTTCATCAACGACACATTGCCGGTGACGCCGGGACCGCAACTGACTTTCCCGAGTGTGCAGGACGGCGCGTCGTTTCGCGTTCCGCAGCAAACGAAGCAGCGCCGCTTCCAGTTCAGCGATACGCTTACGATGATTCGCGGCAATCACACTCTCTCCGCCGGCGGCGAGATTCAACGGGTTCTTTCCGACCTGGATCTAAAGGTGTTTCAGCAGGGCCGGATCGAGATGATCGAGGACTTTCCCGACTTCGATCGCAACGGCGACGGTCGCGTTGATGATAACGATCTCCTTTTCGCCGTGACGCTGCGCAGCGGAGTGCCCGATCGTTCCCTATTGTTGCCGGATACAAACAACACCTACATCGCCGCGTTCTTTCAGGACGATTGGAAGATTAGCCCACAACTGACGTTGAATCTCGGACTGCGTTACGAACTCGACACGGACGTGAAAAACGTCAGCCGCGTCGACGAGTTGAATCCGCTGATTCTGCCCTTCCTGAACGGCGAGCGCACCCGCGACAAGAACAACTTCGCGCCGCGCGTCGGCTTCAACTTCTCCACGAAAGAGGGTCGCACGAGCATTCATGCTGGTTACGGAACTTACTACGATCGCGTGACACTCGAGATCCAAACGCTGGAACGCGGACTCGACGGACGTGCGTTGCCGGTTGAAGTGCGCGCCGGAAATCTATTCTTCATTCCACCACCGTTGCTCTTTGATCCGGTGAACGGTGTGTTCCCACCGGGCGCACCGACGCTCGCGAATCCATTCACGGGTTTCGTGTTACCGGGCGCAGGCGCCGGCGGCATCAACATCATCGACAACGATCTTCAGAACCCGACGGTCCACCAGATGAACGTCGGCTTGCAGCAGGAGCTTGGCAAAGACATGGTTCTGCGTGCCGACTACATCCGAAATATCGGCACGCACTTCATCATCGGACGCGTCATCGGTACCGTGCCTTTCAATCCAGTCGTTGGTGGGCCGGATATCGTGAAGAACCTCGAGTCGAGTGTCCGGACGAAATACGACGGCCTGCTGGTGAGTTTGGAAAAGCGGTTTGCGAAACGTTATCAGTTCCGCGCTTCGTACACATTATCGAAAGCCTTCAACTACGCGAACGACGATCAGATCCC
>DATJKO010000287.1:0-3598 GCA_035491355.1 Pyrinomonadaceae bacterium | reverse complement strand
AGCGAGTAATCCACCGCAACGCTCAGGTTTCCCGGATAGTTTTCTTCACCATCCGGGCTGAAGTACTCGAGGTGCAAGCCCGCCGGCGTTTCTGTCGCTTGCCAAACGCGTTTGTCGAAGCCCTTGACCCCACCATGCAGGTGATTCGCGCCATTGTTCTGTGCGAGCTGATACTCGACGCCGTTCAATGAAAATCGCCCGCCGTCGATCCGGTTCGCGAATCTTCCAATCAGGGCGCCAAAGTAGCGCGGGTTCTGGATGTACTCGTCGAGCGTTTCATAACCCAGCACGACGTCGCCGAACACCCCGTGTCGATTGGGCGCCATGATCGACGTGATCGTCCCGCCGTAGTTCGTGATCGACACCTCGACATCGTTCGCATTCTTGAACGTGTAGAGGTTGACGGATTCTCCGTCTGGTCCAGTGCCGAACGGTTTCGTCGTGACGCTCATTTGCGAAGCTCACTAAACACGCGATTTGCTTCCTCGAGCGTCTCGATCGAACCGACGTCAAACCATAGCCCCGGCACACGCCACGTGTAGAACGGCACACGCGGGTACAGCCATTGGACCAAACGTCCCGGCTGATCGGGATTGTTTCCTTCTTCGATGTACTGGTGAATTAGCGGCAGCGTGTGTTGCGGGTAGTAGTAAAGCGCGATGCCGGTGAGCGTGCTTCGCGGTTGCGCGGGCTTCTCTTCGAAGAAAAGTATGCGGCCGTCTTCGTCGACGTCGATTGAGTTGTATTTCTTGATCGCTTCGAGATCGCCGACGTCGTAGACGCCGGTGACCGGCGCATTTTGGCGCTCACAAAACTCGCCGAAGTCGCGCAGGTCGTCGCTGAAAAGATTGTCGCCGCCGACGACGATGATACCGTCGTTGATCTCGTGCTTCGTGATGACGAGATGCATGTCGCCAATCGCGCCGAGTTTGTTCGAATCGTCAGTGCTTTTGTCGTTGACGATCGTGAAACTGAATTTTAGATCGGGCGGCTTGTAGGTTGCGGCCCACTGTTCAAAGTGGTTCCCAAACTTCGCGTTCGTGACGATGTAGGCGTGATCGATCGCGCCGATTGCCTTGATGTTGTCGATCACGTGTTCGAGCATCGGTTTGCCGGCGACGCTCAGAAGTGGCTTGGGTTGATTCAGTGTCAGCGGATAAAGTCGGGTTGCGTAACCCGCCGCGAGGATGATTAGTTTCATGCGATCTGTTCTGCCCCCCTCGAAGCCTCGCAGGTGTAAATCTCGGGCTTCAACCCTGTACCTTGTTCGTATCCTTCAGCGACTCGATGACTGAACTTCTCAATGTGTGGCGCATCGACGAGGTTAATCGTGCAACCGCCAAAGCCGCCGCCAGTCATCCGTGCACCGTACACGCCTTCAATATCACTCGCAAGTTGAACCATCAGATCGAGTTCGCGACAACTCACTTGGTAATCGTCGCGCAGACTCACATGCGATTCGGCCATCAATTGACCAAACCGCTGCAGGTCACTGCCGTCGAGTGCAGCTGCGGCTGACAGCACCCGCGCGTTCTCCGTAACGACATGTCGGCAACGGCGATATATCACGTTGGAAAGATCGCGTCCGTACTGCTCGAGATCTGCAAGCGTTACGTCGCGCAACGTCTTTACGTGCGACAGAAACTGCGCGAGGTGTTTGACGCCTGCTTCGCATTGCGCGCGACGCTCGTTGTACTCGCTCGACGCCAGTTCATGCTTGACCATCGTGTTGCAAACAACGAGACGAACAGTTTCCGGCACGGGCAGCAGTTTGTACTCGAGCGAACGACAGTCGAGCAGCAACGCGCGTCGCTCTTCGCCGAACAATGCGACAAACTGGTCCATGATGCCGACGCGCGCGCCGACGAACTCGTTCTCCGCTTTCTGACACAGCAGTGCCAGGTCTTTGCGATCGATCGCGACACCTGAATTTGCAACGAGCGCGCACGCAACTGCCACTTCCAGCGCGGCTGAAGAGCTCAGCCCTGAACCCATCGGCACTTCGCTGTGAATCTCCAGTCGCGCACCGCGCAAGCGATGGCCCGCGCGTTCCAACGTCACGGCGACGCCGATTGGATAATCGCTCCAGTGTCCGCGTGCTTTGAGTTCGCGGTCGTCGAGATCCAATTCGACTTCATCAGCGAAATTGGTTGAACGGATTTCAAGTTTCCGATCTTCGCGTGGGGTGATCCGGGCGAAGGCAGAAAGGTTGATCGCCGCGGGCATGACGAAACCCGCGTTGTAGTCGGTGTGCTCGCCGATAAGATTGACGCGCCCTGGTGCTCGAAAGGTGATCAAATTCCCTGCTGCCGGACGCGGTCTAAAGCGCGGATGCGATTACCTGGGCCAATCGTTCGCTTTCGCGCTTTGCGGCGGCCCGCGTCTCCTCTTTTGGCAATTGTTCGGCATGATACAGCGGATGGTAGGTAATGACGACTTTGCCCGTGCGGGGGAAACGCCAGCCGCGCGGCCAGATGCGGTTGCCGCCTTTGATCGTCACCGGGAGGATCGGGACGTTTGCTTCGAATGCGAGACGCACCGCGCCGGCTTTGAAACGTTCGAGTGCGCCGGTTGGAGTGCTGCGACCACCTTCGGGGAAAATCACGACTGCTCCGCCTTCGCGTAACCATTGAATGGAACGTCTGATGGGTGCGGGATCGCTGCCTTCGAGTGCGAGCGGCCACGCACCAAACCACGTCAGGCATGTACCGACAACGGGCCAGCGAAAGGCGGCGCTCCAGGCGAGATAGCGAGTCGGACGTTTGATCTTCAGTGAGATCCAGAAGGGATCGATGTAGGTTTGGTGGTTAGCGGCGATGATGACACCGCCGGTGGCGGGGATATTTTCGACACCACGAAACTCAATCTTCCACAATGCACGGCTCAATCCACCAACCATCGGCCTGATGATCTCGAGCGCCCATTGCGGAAACATCTGCCGCCCGTTCGCCGGTCGCGCCGCATCCTTCGAGAATGTCCCGTTACTACTGCTCATTCATTACATTAAAAGAAGCGTCGCCGCGCGCTCTCAAGCTTTGTTTCGCGCTACTCATGCTTGCTCATCGCTCCTGCGCTGTCTCCTTTAGTTCCGCGGCTCCGCCGCCGCGTAGTTCCGCGGCTCCGCCGCCGCGATGTGAGGCGAGGCTATGCCTCGCCGTACGCCCGAGCAAGATCAGTGGGCTATGCCCTCGGTTCGGGCTCCGCCCTTGGGCCGAAGGCCGAACGAGGGGCGCAGCCCCACGGTCTGTCTAAATACGAACGGCAAGGCAAAGCCTTGCCTCACATCGGGGCGGCGGAGCCGCAGTCCATGCCCACCGGCAATTTCTGCAACGCGGCTTATTCTACAAAGCCCATTCCTTGCGGCGTATCTTACAACGGCCATTCCTTATCGATGAACTCGACCTGGATCCGGGCGATGCCGTCGGGGCCGGTATGGCGGGAGCGGATGGCGGCGTGGGCAGTCAACTTATATTGCTCGCTGGTCAAACGAATAAACCGCCCTTGCTCGAGATTTAAGGTCGTGAACAGCGTTGCGCCGTGCAGACCGATATTTTCGGAAACGGTCTGTTCCGTCTCCACCACCTCTCCATTCTCATTC
>DATJKO010000286.1:0-4702 GCA_035491355.1 Pyrinomonadaceae bacterium | reverse complement strand
GGGACTCCAACTTCTTTCATCAGGATCTGCGCCCCGCCCCGGCGCACGATGCCGAAGAAGATGTCGGCAGGTTCCGGGCCCTCGAAGGTGATCTCAAATCCAAGCTTGTCTCGGTAAAAGGCAAGCGCCGTCGGTACGTCGCTCACAATGAAAAATGGTGAGATGCCGGAAATCTCTGCTTGTGTCATGTGCGGTCCTCCGTGCTCTTACGCGAAACGCTGAATGCCAACCATGCGCGGGCTCACTGCGCGGTCGCGCGCATCCCGAGCTGGTAGCCTATCACCGTGAGTAGCTGATGCGCGACGAACAGAAACAATACTGACCATAGAATGCGTGAGAGAGTCGCCCCGACGGCGAACCAAAAAGTGGACTAGTCTTCTCTGCGGCCCTCTGCGTTATCTCCGCGTCTCTGCGTTGAAAAAAGCTCTTAACCGCAGAATCATGAGTAGCAGTCGGGTCATGTTTTACTTATACGCGACAGATCTAACTAATGTTAACGTAGCGACTGAAAGGACTCTTTTGAATGACCGAACTCGATGTCCTGGCCCAGGATGAACTCGGCGGCGCGCGTCAAGAATCACGAATACCGTACGGCGCCTGTCTGATCATTGGACTCGGCGGGCTCTTCGCCGGCGTAACAGGACCGTTACTCAGCACGTTCATCCCACCACTGGTGCGCGATGCTGTCGGCGAACATCGCACGGTGATCGGCGCCATCATGGCAATCGACAACGTGCTGTTGCTTCTCATCATGCCGTGGGCAGGACCAGCATCCGATCGCGCCAGCGCTCGTGGGCGCGGCCGGTTGCCACTGGTACTCGCCGGATTCCTGTTGACGTCGCTCGGCATGGCACTGCTGCCATTCTCACCTACGTTCGGTCTGCCCTTCCTGGTTGGCGCGATCATCGTGCTGCATACCGGAATCAACATTCAGAAGTCACCATTCCAGGCTCTGATGGCGGATCTGATACCGTCGCGCCACCGATCACTCGCAACCGGTTCCATCACATTCCAGATGTGCGTCGGCGCGATCGCGTTTCTGATGCTGGGTCGAATACTCGGAATGCGGCCGGCATTTCTAATTGCGAGTAGCAGCGTGCTCCTGATAGCGGCTGCGTTCAGTATTGGACTGCGCGAACCGAAAGTTGTCGCAGCAACAACTGCGGAGGTAACGTTTCGATCGCTCATCGATGCGGTGTGGTCGGCCGTTCGCGGCGTCGTGCGGGGTATGCGGCCCATCTTCATCGCCGTGCTTCTCTTGCAACTGACCTTTCAGACCTTCACGACCTGGTATGCGCTGCACGCGACCGAGCGTTTCGGAATTCGACCGCAGGACGTCACGATCGGTTTCATTGCCTGGGCGGTCGGTGGTGTGATTGGCGCACTTCCCGCGGGTTTCATCGGCGTCCGCATCGGACGAAGGAACACGATCATGATCGGGTTCGCCGTGATGACCGCGTGCTTGCTTGCGCTCGATCGAGTCACGCAAATGAATCAGGCGATACCGTTACTCGCGCTGGCGTCGGCGAGTTGGGCGTTGCCGACGGTGAACTCTTACCCGCTCTTCATCGAACTCGTTCCGCGTCAGACTCGAGGCGTGCTCGCGTCGGTGTTCCTGCTTTGTATGGCGTTAGGCGGTGCGATTGGGGATCCTTTGAACGGCCAACTCTTCGACCTCTTTAACGGCTATCGCGCGATGTTTCTGATGATGGCTTGTTACACAGCGCTGGCGTTCGTGGTGATACTCCTGGTTCCAAGAGGTGTCGGCGAGGCGGACACAGGCCACGATGCCATTCCTTAATCCCAATAATCTTCAACTTTAGTTTTTCACTGCTCAGACTTGGTGCTATAAGTCTCCACAGCGGTTCAGTCAGACTCGAACACAAGGAACAACCGAATGACGTTAGTCGCCGACCTTTGGCAAGACCTGCGCTATGCGTGGCGAACGCTCTCGCGGAGTCGAAGTTTTGTTGTCATTACGACCCTCATGCTGGCGCTCGGTATCGGCGCCAACACTGCCATCTTCAGCGTAGTGCTGACCGTGCTTATCCGGCCGCTTCCGTACGCTGATGCTGAGCGGGTCGTCTGGTTGTCCAATCGGAATCCGACGCTGGGCGTCAGCGGAGCCTTTCTCAACCCGGCGGACATCCTAGACTTCCGCGAGCAGGGCCAAAGCTTCGAGAACATCGCGGCATGGGGAACGATTCCGCTCAATCTTTACGGTGCGAAATATAACGAGCGCGTCGAAACCGTTTATGTCACGCCTAATTTTTTCCGCACCCTCGGAGTGCGACCTCAAATCGGACGAGACTTCGCTGATCAGAACGAACCCGAAGACAGCATTATCATCAGTCACCCACTGTGGCTCCGACAGTTCGGCGGGGACCCGAATGTCATCGGCAAGACAATTACTTTCGGCTTACAACCGTTGAGCCAGGGCGCCGCTTCTGTCATCGTCGGTGTGCTTCCGCCCGAAACGAATTTTCCCGCGCGTATCGACGTCTTCACTGTGACTGAAATCAAACGCGAAGATAACGACCACGGCGGCTCACATAACCTGCGCACGATTGCGCGACTCAGGCCGGGCGTCACGATCGAACAAGCTCAAGCTGAACTAAACACACTGACGCTGCGACAAGCAGAGCTTTACCCGGACACCAACAAAGATTGGCAGGTTCAAGTTCAGTCGTTGCACGAATATCTATTCGGCAACGCCGGCACAGCGTTGCTGTTGTTGTTTGGGGCTGTCGCGATCGTCCTGGTGATCGCGTGTGCAAACGTCGCGAATCTACAGCTCGGGCGAGTTCATACCAGAAGCAGAGAATTGGCGGTGCGTCTCGCACTCGGTGCGGGACGGTTTCGGATAGTACGGCAGTTCCTGATCGAAAACGTGCTGCTCTCGGCTCTTGGAGGTACTCTCGGCGTGTTGGTCGCCGCCCTCTGTCTATCGATCGTGCGAACTCTTGGACCTGTTTCCATACCTCGCCTTACCGAATCGGCGTTGAGCGTTCCGGCTTTCTGTTTCGCTTTGGCGATCTCGTCTCTAAGCACGATCCTGTTCGGGCTACTACCGGCGTTTCAAGCGTCACAGTTGCAACTGAACGGCGCACTTAAGACCTCTCAAGGTCTCGGAACCACGTCTCGAAGGTCAAACAAAGTTCGTCAAACTCTGGTTGTCGCACAGATTGCCCTGGCGCTCGTGCTCCTCACCGGTGCGGGTCTCGTTGTGAAGAGTTTCTGGCGCTTGCAAGCTGTGGATGCGGGACTCCAGGGTGATCACCTTTTGACCGCGGGCCTGTCGTTGAGTTTTGGGGATTACCCGAACGGTAGCCCGCGCCGCACGCAACTTTATCGAGATGCACTCGACACGTTGCGCGCCTTACCCGGCGTGACTTCCGTTGGCGCAATCTCGCACCTGCCTCTGGGTGGTCGCACGATGAAGCTGCCATTTCGAATAGCGGGCGTCGCCACTTTTACAAAGGCCGAAGAAAGAGTGGCTGATTATCGCGTAGTAACCCCGTCGTTCTTTGAGACCGCGGGAGTCCAATTGACGAAGGGACGTTTGTTCGACGGTCATGAACGTCACGGCGCGCCTCAGCTGTTCCTCATTAACGAGGCTTTCGCTCGCATCTACCTCGACGGAAGAGACCCCATCGGCGTGCGACTCGAGGGCGATACGGACTTGGTTGACGGCGAGATAATCGGAGTCGTCGCCAGCATGAAGCACCGAAGTCTGGAGCTTGATGCCGAACCGGCGCTGTACGTCTCGTACGAACAATCGGCGACATTCCCGATCATGAACTTCGTTTTGAAGACGCAGTCAGATCCTTCAGCATTGATCGTTCCCGCCCAGCAACGACTCCAGGCACTCGACTCGCGCGCTGTTGTATTCAACGTCCGACCGTTTGATCAGTGGGTCAGTGATGCTGTCGCGCCGCGGCGGTTTAACCTTTGGCTGTTTTCAGCGTTTGGGTTTTTTGCGGCTATCTTAGCGGCTGCCGGAATCTATGCGATCATGAATTTCGTCGTGGTGCAGCGAAATCGAGAAATCGGTATCCGACTCGCGTTGGGTGCGCAGAAGAGTATGGTGATGAAGTTAATCCTCGGCGAGGGCGCTGTCTTAGTCGGTGCCGGACTCCTGATCGGATTTGCGGCGTCGTTTGCGCTGAACCAGTTGATGAAGTCACTTCTATTCGCGGTGAGCGCAACTGACCCGTCGATCTATTTGCTAACGGCAACGGTCGTGATGGCCATCGCGCTCGTTGCGTCGAGCGTGCCGGCGCGGCGAGCAACGAAGATCGATCCGATGCAGACGTTGCGCAGCGAATGAACCCGGATTACGAACAATGCGTGCCGACCAAGCTGGAACCAAACTGTTCGATCCGCAGTCCTGGACCACGGTGCACTGGAAAGAGTAAAGGCAATCATGAAGCACGCACTTACAATCGCAGCCGGCGTACTTTGTGCGTCACTCAATACCACCTACGCGCAGCAAAGCGGTACCTACACCACTTACATCGCCGGCAAACCTGCAGTCGTCGATCAATGGAAGGCGACGACCGAAGCGGGCGCCCTCAAAACAGAAGCAGCACTCGGTTCGCCGGGCTCCGTCCCGTCACAACGCGCGGTGACTGTCGCGGTCAATCATCGTCCTAAGAGTTTTGCGTTAGTGGCCGGCGACCAGGAACTGATCGGCGTCGAT
>DATJKO010000285.1:0-6183 GCA_035491355.1 Pyrinomonadaceae bacterium | reverse complement strand
GATTACCTGGTGAGGTGTCGATAATCGCCGTACCTTCAACACCATCGTAACGAATTTCGTTTTGCTCTACCGCGCGACCAGAGAACCGGATGTCACCGTACGTACCCGAGCCACTGTTAACGGATCCTGGCGCCTGCAAATAAAGCTGGGACAGTTGTCGACCATTTAGCGGTAGTGCCTTAACTTCACGCGGATTCACATTAACGCTCATCGAGGCCGAATTTGAATCCAGTGCCGTGTCGGCAGTAGCCGTAACGTCGACCTTCGCCTCAACGCCCGTTGCCTGAAG
Source organism: Pyrinomonadaceae bacterium (assembly GCA_035491355.1). Classification (GTDB taxonomy): domain Bacteria; phylum Acidobacteriota; class Blastocatellia; order Pyrinomonadales; family Pyrinomonadaceae; genus PSRF01. The sequence continues at coordinate 5,894 of DATJKO010000285.1, read as the reverse complement.
GGCGAGGGGAAGATTTAATTCCTGACCAGCCAGTACCTGAACGTTGGACGCGCGGATGGTCAGGTTTTGTCCGGTTGCGGTAATCGTATAGGCACTGGGTCGTAGACCGGCGATGATGTAAGTACCGTCCTGGTTTGTCGTGGCAGTACGTTCCTCACCGGTCCTATCGTTCTTCGCGGTGACGGACACACCGGGAACTATCGCGCCGTTCGCATCTGTTACCACGCCGACTATCCGGCCCTGGTCCATTTGTCCGAATGCGGGCAACTGAAAGAAAACCAAAATCAACATTGTGGCCAAGACCAGCGGAGTCATCCGGTGTGGCAAACGCATACAAGAAGTCATTGGAAACTCTCCTAGCGAGAAATGGTTTTGTGCTCTGGTCGATGTCCGAAGGAAAAGACTGACCCTTCGTACTCTTTTTGCAGGGATACGTGTAAAGGTGGACGATAAATGTCAGCGGTTAAGGGTCTGTGAATTACGCCTTAAATGTTTGTTAACCAAGGCTGATAACGGCAGGCCTGCAAAAGTCTTGGGCCACGACGACTCTTCGGGCACAAAGCTGCGCCAGGAAAATATCGCGTCCTGTGAACCGACATAGCCGATGAAGAGAGATTATCTTTGGTGAAGTCTGTCAGGCGTGGGTTGAGATGAAGGGAGACCACCGACGTATGCGGCGTCCCACATCAACCATACTCGGCGCTTCTTATTTGTGGAAGGGTTCTGACGATCAAAAGCGAGACGGACGTAACGCGTCTTGAACTCGCTTCGCTCGCGACCTGGCAGGAAATGAAAGTGGTACTCTGCGCGAACAGCGAGTTGGCATTCGCGGCGCATCAGGTTAATCAACTCTTCGCACTCGCCTGCTTCGTCCGCTTTAGTTGAATCAGCGGCGCCGCTCGTTACGTGATAGATCTCGTGGAGAGCGACCCAGGCCGCATTAAAAGCGGCGAGTGCTTCTGCGTCACCGATGACCTGAGAAAAATCTGCGAAGTCGAGTTGGACCACGTAGGGTGACAACCCGCGCTCGTTTCGATTCAACTGTGCTTCGACGACCCGGCCAAACACCACCTCGTCGCTTCCGCTCGCGTCTTCAATAACGATCAAATTCTTACCGGTTTGCGTTGAAGCGAGTAGTTCACGAGCCCTTTGGGAGCCGCCCACGGGCGCAGCATCGCCTAACCGTAATGCGCCGTCTGCATCGAAATGCAACTGCGGCAAGCCCGTGATGGCGCGCAGTTGTTCCGCAAGTTCCTGTTGGCGCTTAGCAGCGACTTCCTCTCGGCACAGGATCATCGAGACGTTGTTGTGGGCCAGGGCGGGCAGAGCGCACAACGAGAGAACGCTGACGCCGGCAAGCGGTAAAAATAAGCGACTGAAGGTTTGTCGAATGGTTGAAATCATAACCACTCACTTCCTTGCTGCTGCTTAACGAGGGTCTCAGTGAAGTCGCTCGGGGACGAGTGACAAACATGCGCATGTTACCAGATTGTTAACAACGTGAGAACAGATTGTTAATTGTCAGAAGGCGGATCTTTCGCCGACACATGGGCCAATTCAGACGAAGTTAATCTGCTGGTCAGATAGAGGTAGGAGGATGGGCTTTAAGCAGCCTGATCGTCTTCGAATTGCCTTTGACGATGAACTGTTCCGTCGGAGTCGAAGATGTAGGCAGAGGGCGCCTCGCGCATGATGATGTCCTGCAACCGCATCAAGCCGTACAGGAGAGCTTCGGGCCGCGGCGGACATCCGGGGATATAAACATCGACAGGAATACAACGATCGACGCCTTGCATCGTGGAGTAAGAATCGAATGGTCCACCAGTGGAGGCGCAAGCACCCATTGCGATGGCCCATTTCGGTTCGGGCATCTGGTCGTACACGCGACGGACAACCGGCCCCATCTTCAAAGTGACCGTGCCGGCGATAATGACCAGATCACTCTGACGGGGGCTCGGGCGAAACACACCTGCACCGAAGCGATCGATGTCGAACCTTCCAGCGCCGGTAGCGATCATCTCGATGGCACAACACGCAAGGCCGAACGTCATGGGCCACAGCGCGGACTTGCGCGCCCAGTTAACGACCGGCGCCCCGATATCGACCGCCTTGGCGCCGACGTTCCGTCGCAGCGAATTCATGATCGAATCGACGGTGGTTAGTACAAATCCTTCTTCGTGTTCAGCCATAAAATAGTGTCGTTAAGCCCATTCGAGCGCGCCTTTGCGCCAGGCGTAGTAGTAACCAACAATCAGAATCCCGATGAAGACAAACATCTCTATCAGCGCAAACTTCGTAAACGAGAAGTCGTCGCCCATGAAGATGATCGCCCACGGCAGCAGAAAGATCGTCTCGACGTCGAAGATCAAAAACAGCATCGCTACGATGTAGTAGCGCACCGTGAATCGTTCGTGCGCCTCCGTCGTCGGGTCGATGCCGCACTCGTAAGGCCGCATCTTCGCCTTTTCGTATTTGATTGGGCGCAGGAAGCGTCCCAGTACGATTGGCAACACCGGAAAGATCACGGCGACCACGAAAAAGATCATCACCGGCCAATAGGCTGTAATGGGGCTGCCGACAGTTTGTGTTGTTACGGTCGTAACTTCCTGAAGAAGCATCGTCCTCGTGCAGGAAGAGCGGGAAAGTTTACTGAACGACCAAAATAGTAAGCGGCGGTCTCGATTATTGTCAACGACCGTCTCTGTTTGTGATGTCTCAACTTGAAGTGTTTCTCTGCGGTCCTCTGCGCATTCTCTGCGCACTCTGCGTTAAAAGGCTGTTTCAAGGCAGAGACCGCCGAGGATCCGCAGAGAACCGCCGAGCAACTCGCAATCTAAGACACCCCCTCTGTTCACATGATTGTAATGTCGTAGCAAGACAGAATTAAGGCACTCGTCATATCCTACGACGTTCTTCGAACCATTCACCAAAACTACCGAGGATTCCATTTATGAAATCCCTGTTGCTGCTCGCCCTTGTCGTTATCGTCTGTCACCCTGCGCTCGCGCAGGAGCAAATCAAGCCCACGGAATCGAGCGATCCGGCCGTCACCGAGCGCATCCGGCTACTCGAAAGCGAACTCGAACGCCAGAGCACCAAGCTGGATCAGTTACAAAAGACGATTGCCGACCAACAACAGGCGATTCAGGCTTTGCTGGATAAACTCTCCGTGCCGCCCGTCGCGGCCACCACGAAAGCAACCGCGCCTTCAGCAACGGTCACAAGCGGGACGGTGGCAACTGCCCCTGCTCCGCCGCAAGCACCAACTGTCGAACAGCGACTGGCGAAAGTTGAAGGTGACGTCAAAAAGATCGGACCGATTCGTCTCAGCGGCGACTTTCGTCTTCGCTTCGACGGCATCTTCCGCCAAGCGACCACGCCACCCGATCCGCCACTCGAGCACGTACAGAACGCGCGCATCCGTTATCGTTTTCGCCTGAACCTCGACGCCAATATCTACGACAACCTGACGTTCCATGCCCAACTCGCTACCGGACCGGTCAACAACCCACTCTCGACGAACCAGGACTTCGCTTCCTTCGGGGCACGCCCGCCGTTCTCGATCAGCGAGATTTGGGTCGACTATCGTCCGACCAAAGAACTCCAGCTTCAGGCCGGCCGTGTGCCGGACGTCTTTGCCGACAACTCGCGGTTTCTCTTTGACGACGACATTCGCTTCAACGGCTTTAACGAGCGATATACGGTCGCCCTCAAGAAAAACGACCTGCGCTTCACTGCTTTGGACTTCCGGGCGGGACAATACATTCTGACGAACCCAGGCGTCGCTGTGATTCAACCCAACAGTCCACTCGCTCGCGCCGGCGCAGTGGTCGGCTCGACCGGCAGAGCCGCAAACCTGTTTCACCAGGGTGTGCTTGTCAGGCAAACATTCAACGAGCGATGGTCCAGTCAATTCGGCGGCGACGTGCAGATCTTCCGCCAGCCAAATCAGATCGCCCTTTCTTCGACACTTGAAGGTCTCGTGTTGCTGGTCCAACCAGGATTGGGTATCGCTTTGTCTGGCCCACTCCCCGGCACTGGCAACGCGACTACGACACCAGGAGGCGCAATCTACACGGCGCCAGGATTTCAAATTGTCCGCGCCACCTATCGCCTGAACTACGCCGGTTTCAAACACGGCAGCCACGACTACCCGGTTCAGTTCGACGTGCATCTGGCGCGCAACGTCGCCACCGGTCTCAACGAACGCGACGCGATGCTCACGTCGCTGCAAGTAGGCCGTATCACAAAACGCGGCGACATGCTGTTCCAGTACGTCTTTGCGATCAAAGGCGCGAACGCGCTGATCTCACAACTCACCGACGACGACCTGGGAACAAACACCGGCGTCAATATCCGCACGCATCATTTTCGATTTGATTACGCTATTTCGCGGAGAGTGACTTTCCAGAACCTGATCTACATTCAGAACTCGCTGCGGCGCAGCGGACAGTATCCAAACTTCTTCGTGCCGCTGGGCGACTTCACGCCAGTAACCTATCGTTGGCAGCCGCAGTTGGTCTTCACGTTTTAAATCCGCGCATTGGTGGGATTTCAGGACCGGCGTGCCAGTCTTGAAATCCCGCCCAGCAGATCGTGCGCGCTGGGCACGGGCACCCCCATGTAGTGCATGATCGAAACCAGCACAGCGCCGAGCACGATGCTCGTAACCAGAGCTTTCACAAGCGCGCCGGCTACTCCACTCACGAACGTCGACATAGAACGGACCGCTCGTCGGATTCGCATATTGTTCTCCCCAGACGACTAAACGATTTGAGGTGAATTGGGGCGTCGGGGACTAGTTCGGAGGCAAGAGTGCGGACGCATTATGGCAAACATTCCGGCCGGTGACAACATTGTTTTGCACAGCTGCTCGACGTGCGAAAATCACGCATTTTTTGATGCATTTGGCAGGTGGATGGTAAAAATCGTGCCTTTTCCGAGCTCAGAATCGACGGTCACTTCGCCGCCATGGAGCAGCGCCAGATGCTTGACGATCGCCAGCCCGAGACCGGTGCCCCCCATGTCGCGGGAACGTGCGCGGTCGACGCGGTAAAAACGTTCGAAAAGCCGTTCCAGATGCTGGGCCGGAATGCCGTCGCCGTTATCCTCGACGTAGATCCGATCTCGAGTTCCCGATTCGTGCCTGATCGTTACAGTCCCACCCTCACGACTGAATTTGATCCCGTTATCGATCAGGTTTGTCAGCATCTGTTCGAGACGGCGGGAATCCGCATAGACCATCGCCTCAGGATGGATTTCGTTAACGAGCGACACACCGAGCGCCGCAGCCTTCGCCGCAAACGAAGCGCAGACGTCAGTGACCGCCGCATGTAGATCGACAGACGACGGGCGCAGCGTCACGTTGCCGCCCTCGATTGCGGTGAGCTCGAGAATGTCGTCGATGAGCTCATGCATGCGCGACGCGTTCTTGCGAATGATCGAAAGGAAACGTTGTGAGCTCTCGGGATCTTCCAGCGCGCCTGTTTCGAGTGTCTCGACAAACGCGATGATCGCCGTCAGCGGCGTGCGCAACTCGTGCGAGACGTTGGAAAGAAACTCCTGCCTGATGACTTCGAGTCGTTCGAGACGCGTGACGTCGAAGAAAACGCCTAAGGCGCCTTCCGGTTCTCTGCCGTTTCCTCCGATCGGAACCACTCGCAGATCGAACACCTGGCGTTCCGCTCCATGTGTCTCAACTTTCACGCCACTCTGTTCGACGCCTTTCAATGCATCGAGAAAGGCACTGTAGATCGCGGGGTTGCGGGTCAGCTCAGTCAAGCGTTGCGAGTTGAGCCGCGGCAATGAAGGATTGAAGAGTCGATGCGCCGCGGGGTTCGACGCGACGACACGCATGTCTGTATCAACCACTAACAATCCCTCGCGCATGCTTC
>DATJKO010000284.1:0-4348 GCA_035491355.1 Pyrinomonadaceae bacterium | reverse complement strand
ACCAGCCGGTTCAGAATGATCGACGAGTCAACGCCTTCGATGTCGTCGCGATCGTAAACGAGCCAGCGCCACCAGGATTGTTTGACGTTGTTACAGAGTTCGACGCCTAACGGACCATAGTCCCAGGCGCTACCGAGGCCGCCGTAAACTTCCGAGGAAGGGAACACAAAACCGCGCCGCTTGGCGAGCGAAACGATGGTGTCGATGTTTGGCGCAGGCACGGGTGCATAGTAGAAGACCGTGAGGTAAAAGACAAAGAGACCACAAATTACACAGATCGGTCCGCGTAGTTTGTGGTCTCAGGTAGTTTAGCGGCCTTTGCGAGGCTTAACTTCGCCGGCCTGAACTGTCGGTGTCGCACGCGGCGCCGCAGCTCCAGCAGGTACAACCCACAGCTCGACGCTGTCATCTTCGCGGAATCCGCCGTTGACGATCACGAGACGTGAAGCATCGATATTGCGCTGGTCAACGATGTAATCTCGCGCCCGCTTCATCAACACTTCAACTTGCGCCAGCGGGCTATAACGACCGCCGTAAGCAATAATGTAAGCGCGCGTTGACGGGTCGTTTTGCAATTCGACCGCGAGATTATCGAGACGTGCTTTTTGATCGTCGAAGGTGCAGTTGTCGCACTCGTCGAATTCGCGCGCCACGATCACTTTTCGTTCCAGCGCCTTGACGACGGCCACACTTTGCGCACTCTGACGGCACGACGGATCAGACGATCCATCATCAACCACGAGCGTCGCGATTATGCGTTGACCGCCTAGACCGGTCGTGTCGACATTGATCGTCGGCGTTCCAGCGCCACTGGTCACCTTCGCACTCGACGGATTAACGGTCCAGGTGTATCTCAGACCGTTCGTGCCGCCGTACGTAGCGTCAGCAGCGAAGGTAATGATCTCGCCTTCGTTCACAGTCTCCGCCGCGGAAACACTTACCGGAAACGGACACGGCGACTTCGGCATCGGTGGCAATGGCCGGTACTTCACGACCACGCACTTGACGCGACCAGCAGGCACTTCGATATCACGCGTCCACAGTTTTCCGTTTGGCAACGTCACCGAAACGCTGTGCATACCCGGATCGAGATTGATCTCTGTGTATTCAGTCTTGGTTTCACCACGCGGCGTGCCATCGATAGAAAGCAACAGTCCGCCCGGGTTGGTCATGATCTTGATGATTCCGTACTTGGCTTTTTTCGGCTTCGCGGACACCTGCGCCATGGAGACGAACGCGAAGAACGTCAATGCCGCCAAAGCCACGAACGCGAATCTGTGAGCGGAGAAGAATCTGGACGTCATTACTGTTTACGGTCCTCCTCCGTCTGGTTCTGATCGGCGAGCTTTGATTTCCTGTAACGACGTCGCAATCCCGCACTCGCGGCAACCAGGCCCGTGCCAAAGAGCAGCAGCGATGCCGGTTCAGGCGTCGGCACGATGTTTTGGTTCGGACTTGGCGCCGGAGTTGGAGTTGGTGTGGGCGTTGGTTCGACGTGATCGCAGTCATCGCAATCGGGGATAAACGCCAGCGGCACCGCCGTCAGGAACAGCAGCGGCCACTTCGGAAATCCACCGCCGGCGATGAAGATCTCACCGCAGTCGCAGATGGTCCCGTCAACTTCACCGTCTTCACCGATATCGTCAACACCGATGCTCAGGTCGTCGGCAACGGTAGGGAAACCACCGAGGAGCGCATCAAGTTTCGGGTCGCCGGATCCAATGCCAACGGTAACACCGCTGGTGGATGGTCCACTGACCGGAGCCTTTACTCCCGACTTTCCGGGATCCTGGGAGATGAGCGTTAGCTGGATGTCCGTGTTGCCTTGAAGACTCTTGACGGTCTGGGCCACGCGGGTGATTTGAACTGGGTCGGCCTGGGCCGAACCAGCCGTTAGCAGGAAGACACCGATTGTAGCGGCAAGCAGGCGGCTCACATGCCGTAGTCGGAAGCTGGGCTGCTTACCGAAGTTGGGGGCGATGTTTCGGTTCATGTTGAACTAAAGTGACTCAGGTAGTGATTCCTGCCATAGAAACTGTGGCGTTTTCGTATCCATACCAAGAAGATTGCTAATGACCGGCAAACTCCAGCGCCAACCAATATAAGGGGTAAGCAAAGAGTTGGATTCAGGGCGACGTCTTGCAGGAAGGTCGAGGGCACCTTAATCAGTAAACGCCGCACCGTTTACTAGGCCACCTGGGATAACAGAAATCGGCAGCAAATCGAGGGCCGCTATGGAAGCTGCCATAAACAGACGTAAATCTGGTCTGGACCACCAGATCTGTCTAAGTCTCAGACCGTGTTTCTGGAAACCGGACGGTCTGAGACCTTAGTTGGACCGCAATTGGAAAACGGATATTAGCTTATTCGCTCTCGCTTGGGCTAGCGGCTTCGGCCTTCCGATTCTCATCTCGCAGGACCGCTTTGCGCGAAAGCTTGATCTTGTTGCCCTCGCGACCGATGCACTTAACGAGGATCTGCTGGCCCTCTTTGAGCTCGTCGCGAACGTCCTTCACCCGGCGATCGGCGATCTCCGAGATGTGCAATAGACCATCCGTGCCCGGGAAGATCTCGACGAAAGCTCCGAAGTCGACGATCCTCGTGACGACGCCCAGGTAGGTTTGGCCCACCTCGGCTTCAGCCGTCAGACCGCGAATACGATTGACCGCCGCGTCCGCAGCCTCGCCGCTCGCGGTCGCGATGGAAATCGTGCCGTCGTCGGAGACGTCGATCTTCGCGCCAGTCTCTTCGACGAGCGATCTGATGATCTTGCCGCCTGGTCCAATGACGTCGCGAATCTTGTCCGGGTTGATCTTGATCTGGATGATGCGCGGAGCGAATTGCGAAATCGATTCGCGAGGCTCGGCGAGCGTTTTTTCCATCACGCCCAGAATGTAGATGCGGCCCTTCTTCGCCTGCTCGAGCGCTTCGGCCATGATCTGCGCGTTGATGCCGGCGATCTTGATGTCCATCTGCAGAGCGGTGATGCCGTTACGAGTGCCGGCCACTTTAAAGTCCATGTCGCCGTAGTGATCTTCGGCGCCGGCGATGTCCGTCAGGATGGCGTACTTGTTACCCTCCATCACGAGACCCATCGCCACACCCGCCACCGGCGCTTTCAGCGGCACGCCGGCATCCATCAGCGACAGAGTCCCGCCGCATACGGACGCCATCGACGACGAACCGTTTGATTCAGTGATCTCCGAAACTACGCGGATGGTATAAGGGAAAGCACCGTCCTCGGGCAGCACAGGTTCCAACGCGCGACGCGCGAGAGCACCGTGACCAATCTCGCGACGGCTCGACGATCCGAACCGGCCAACTTCACCGACCGAGTACTGTGGGAAGTTGTAGTGGAGCAGGAAACGTCGCTTCACTTCGCCCTTCTCGAGATCGTCGATGAACTGTTCGTCTTCCTTAGTGCCGAGCGTGCTGGAAACGAGCGCCTGCGTCTCACCGCGCGTGAAAAGCGCTGAACCGTGGACGCGTGGCAGCCAGCCGACGTCACAGGTGATCGGACGAATCTCGGAAAACCTGCGGCCATCAGGCCGGCGGCGTTTGTTCAGAATGTCGTCGCGGAAGACAGCCTCTTTCAGATGATCGAAGATGAGTTTGGCCATCGCCCGTTTATCCGAATCATCTTCCGGGTACGCTTCGATAACTTCCTTCTTCAGTGCATCAACGGCGGCGTAGCTGCTGCGTTTGTCCTGCTCGGTCGTGTCGAGCGCCTGGCGCAACTGCTCGGAGTATTTCTCCGTGATGTCTCTCGTCATCTCCTCGTCGAGCTGGACGAGGTTGACTTCGCGCTTCTGAATCTCGAGCGCTTTGTAGAGTTCTTTCTGCCAGCGACAGAGACGATTGATCTCCTTGTGCGCCAGCATCAATGCCTCGACCATGATCTCTTCCGAAACTTCGGACGCGCCCGCTTCGACCATCACGATTGCTTCTTCAGTGCCGGCGACAACGAGGTTCAGACGCGACTCTCTCACTTCATCGTAAGTCGGATTGATGATGTAACGTCCCTCGATCAGACCGATGCGCACACCGGCAATCGGATTCAGAAACGGAATGTCTGACAGGTAAAGCGCGCACGACGCGCCGGTGATGGCGATCACGTCCGGATTGTTATCCGGGTCGGCTGAAATCACGCTGGCTATAACCTGGGTTTCGTTTCGGTAACCTTCTGCGAAGAGCGGGCGGCAGGGACGGTCGATGAGGCGGGCGGTCAAAACCTCTTTTTCATTGGGCCGGCCTTCTCGTCGGAAGTAGTTGCCGGGAATACGTCCGGCGGCGTAATTGGCTTCACGATATTCAACCGTGAGGGGAAAGAAATCCACACCTTCCCGCG
>DATJKO010000283.1:0-7824 GCA_035491355.1 Pyrinomonadaceae bacterium | reverse complement strand
GATCGGTCCTTTGGATTGCGCGGATCTTCCCGACGGAGTCGCCGTGAGTGATTCACTGAGACGTTGATGTTTTTTCAAGAACTACCCGGACTTTCTAAATTCGAGTTTCATCCCACTAACTCACTTCCACTGCTGAGTCACATTCCCGTCGAAAGAAGCAGAAACGAATTGCCGCTGTGTGTGATTCGCAGAAGTGAGCGTGTGTGTTAGCGAACGGTTCTTGACAATTAGCTGCTGCCTCGCAAGAGAGGCTTCCCTTCGGGGTATCTGTGTGATTTTTATTTCACGCAAAGGCAGAGGTGTATTCAAATGAAGAAAAAACGCAAAAAGAAAACAGCGCTCGTGGTTTGCCGCGATCGCAAACAGTTCTGGACGACGCAAGCCCAGTTTTGGCAATGGGTGAGAGAAGGCGTCGTCGTTAAGACTGGCGAACAACCGTTGACCGGATTGTTCAGACGCGAGCACCAGGAGCTCTTGGTGCTGCTCAGCAACACCGTGCTGAACCTGGCGCACCCTAACCACATGCGCGAAGCGCTGCTCTCGCGTCGACTCGGAATATCCGGGAGGTAACCTCAGTGCATCGATTCGCGATCGCGCTAATATTCCTGTTGACAGCGGCCGGCAGCGTTGCCGCCCAGCAAGATGACGATCGATATCGCATAGGGCCGTCCGACGTGCTCGACATCCGCATTCACAATCGACCGCAACTATCACGTGAGGCAGTAAGAGTTGAAGGCAGCGGGATGATCCGCATGCCGCTGATCGAAACAGAGATTCAGGCAGCATGTCTTACGGAAGGCGAGTTGGCTAAAGACATCTCTACTCGTTACGCGAAGTACTACCGCAATCTTCAGGTCGATGTATTTATTAAGGAGTACCACGCCAAGCAGGTTGCGGTCATCGGCGCCGTAAACGATCAAAGCCGGTTTGAACTCCAGCGACGCATCCGCTTGCTAGAGTTACTGACCTACGCCAAAGGCCCGTCGCCAAAAGCCGGACAAACAATCAACATCGTCCACTCCAGCGCCACCTCACCATGCAAATCATCAACAAGCGAAAACGACGTGTCGTCACTGTTCTCGAGTTACAAGTTGAGTGAAGTGCTACGTGGCGACCCGGCTGCGAATCCGTATCTCGAACCTGGCGACATCGTCACTTTGCCGGAAGCCGATCAAGTCTACGTCGTCGGCAACGTCTTCATGCCACTCACGATTCCGTTACGTGAGCCAGTGACGCTGACGCGTGCGATTGCGATGGCCGGCGGTCTTAAGCAAGACACTAAGAAAGACAAGATTCGCGTACTGCGCCAGGAACCGGGCGCGGCTACGCGCAAGGAAATCACGGTTGACCTCTCAGCCATCGAAAAGAAGAGCTCCGAAGATTTAGCGCTCCTGCCAAACGACATCGTCGACGTTCCCACATCAGCCGGAAAAAGCTTCTTTCGTAGTCTGGTCCAGGGTGTCGTCCCCAGCGTGAGCCAACTGCCCGTCAGAGTCGTCCCTTAAGAAAAATGCGAAATGCGAATTTCGAATTGCGAATTCTGATAGACTCCATTCCTTCTTCTCATAAGGAGTCCTCACGTGAAAAGAGAGCAATTAGAAAAGCGCACCTTATTCTTCGCGCTGAGAGTCATTGAGTTTGTAGCGACCTTACCTAAAAGCAAAACCGGCGAAGTGGTTGAATATCAACTTGTGAAGGCCGGCACCTCAATTGGTGCAAATTACCGCGAAGCCAACCGTGCGGAATCGCGCAACGACTTTATCCACAAGCTTGCAATTGTAGAGAAAGAGTCATCTGAGAGTGTCTATTGGCTGGAACTATGTGACGCGGCCAATCTTGGCGCGATCGAGCTTCGTCGGTGGCTCTTGCAGGAGTCCAGAGAGTTATCAGCAATCTTCACAAGCGCAGGTCGCACCAGCAAGGCAAATCGCAGTACACGTCCTACACGATATGTTGTTTCCGGTAATCGATAGACTCCGCAATTCGCATTTCGAAATTCGAAATTCAAAAACATGAAAACAAGCCGCGCACTCGTCAAGAGAGAAACCGGGGTTAACTCTCTCGACGCTCCCATAGATCCGCCTCTGAATTACAACTACGGCGTCGACCCGAACGCCGAAAACGAAGTCCATCTGCTCGATTACTGGCGCGCCATCCGGAAACGGCTCTGGCTCGTGCTCGGAGTCGTCGCGTTGAGCACGATGATGGCAGTCGTCTACGTCGCGCGTAAGCCCGATTTCTACGAGGCGCAAGCACGCGTGCAGGTGGATCTCGAAGAGATTGGCGGACTCGTCAATAACAGTCGTCCTTTGTATGCGCCGACCGACGATCCGATCTACTTCAACACGCAGCTCCAGATTCTCGTGAGTCCCGGACTGTTGCGACGCGTCGTTCGCACGCTCGACCTCGAACACAATCCCGACTTCTTCAAAGGCAACGCGGCGCAACGTCAATCAACGTGGCAAACGTTGCGGCGCATGGTCGGACTCGGAGGCAAGCAGCCGGAGAGCGAGGCGAAGCCGCCGGATCAACTTCCGCTCACCAACTCCGTGGCGCAAGCAACGGCGCGCGAAGACCTCAATGAAGCGAAACGTTTGGCGCCGTATGTCGGCATGATTCTCAACGGCTTGAAGGTCGAGCCAGTGAAGGAAAGCCGCGGCTACTACAAAGACACCCGGCTCATCGACATCAAGTACACGCACACCGATCCGCAGGTTGCGCAGAAGGTGGTCAACGCGATCGCCGAGACGTACGTCTTCACGAATCTTGAAAAGCGAACAGAAACAAACAGCACTACTGGAGGCTTTCTGCAAAAGCGAATCGCTGAGCTACAGCAACAGATTCGCACCGCCGAGGAACGGCTCGTCAACTACGCGCGCAACAATCAGATTATCTCCCTCGATCCGAACCAGAATACGGTCGTCGAACGACTAGCCGGACTAAACCGCCAACTGCTCGAAGCTGAAAGCGAACGCAAGAGCGCCGAAGCTGCTTACAACGCCGCGAAAGCGCCGGGCGCCGCAACTGCACTTGCCGATGTTGACGCCAAACAGGCCACGGAGATCGAATCCAAGCTCGTCGATCTGAGACAGAAGCGCGCGCTGTTGTTGGTGGATGCAACTGAAGAAGCGCCCGAAGTGAAGGAAGTTGACCAGCAGGTCGGTGAACTCGATAAGCAACTAAAAGATTTACGGAGCCGTAAGTCAGCCACGCTGTTGACGAATCTGAACACGCGTTATCAGCAGGCAATCGCACGGGAACAGGCATTCCGCAAGTCGTTCGACGAACAGCGAGCGCAGACGCTGTCTCAGAATGAAGCCGCGATCAACTACCGCATCATTCAGCAGGAGATCGAAACAAACCGCACACTGCTCAACGGCCTGCTCCAGGGCGCAAAAGAGAACGACGTTGTCCTGGCCGGCAAGCCAAACAACATTTCGATCGTCGACTATGCGCTGGCGTCAGATAGTCCCGTGGGACCAAATCGGGGGCGCACGGTCATCGCAGCGTTCTTGCTTTCGATCGGGTTGGGCATCGGGCTCGCGCTCTTCCTCGAATACCTCGACGACACGGTGCATTCGACGGAGGAAGTCGAGCGTGTGTTGCATCTGCCGGCGTTAGCGGTGATTCCATCGATCGCGGGTTCAACACGACGGCCGGTCATCGGGTCGCTGCCGGGTGTGACGGCGTTACAGAAGAACGGGAATGGGAATGGCAACGGGAACGGTCATGGCGAGTTGTTGATGAATGTCGATGGACGTTCGCCGCTCGCTGAAGCATATCGTCACTTGCGCACGTCGGTGTTGTTGTCGACCGCTGGTAAAACGCCGAAGTCGTTGCTGATAACGTCGAGTTTGCCTGGAGAAGGAAAGACGACGACCGCGGTGAACACGGCGATCAGCCTGGCGCAAACCGGAGCGAGCGTCGTGATTATCGACGCTGACATGCGACGCCCGCGTTTGCAGAGCATCTTCAATCTGACCATGCACGTAGGGCTGAGTTCAGTGCTTTCGAGTGATGCCAATGAAGAAGACATGCTCGCGATGGTGGAGAAAGATGAGGTGAGCGGGCTCGACGTGCTGAGCTCGGGCCCCATTCCGCCGAATCCCGCGGAACTGCTGGGTTCGGACCAAATGCGGCGGCTGATGACGACGCTCCAGGCGCGTTACACGCACGTGATCGTCGATTCGCCGCCGATCAGTTCGTTCACCGATGGCGTGCTGATCTCGACAATGGTCGACGGTGTGTTGCTGGTGGTCCACGGCGGCAAGAGCTCGCGACACATCGTGCGCCGTTCGAAACAGTTGTTGAGTGACGTCGGCGCGAAAGTTCTGGGAGTCGTGCTGAACAACGTGAGTCTGCAATCGCACGACTATTACTACTACCAGAGTTATTACGGACGGAAGTATTACTCGAAGGAAGTGTGAGGGACGTTGAACTTTGTACTTTGAACTTTGTACTTTGAACTTTGTGCTTTGTACTTTGAGCTTTGTACTTTGTTCTTGGTGCTTTGATCGAACGCGAAACCGGGCCACTACATGCGAACGATAAACCAGCGCGAAGTACAAAGCTCAAAGAACAAAGTACAAAGCTCAAAGTACTAAGCACAAAGTTCAAAGTACAAAGCTCAAAGTACAAAGTTCTAACCAAAAAGTCCTAACCCTCAAATAATGCACATCCTGGTCACTGGCGGACTTGGCACTGTCGGAGCGGGCCTCATTCAGGAGCTGCGTGGGCGCGGACACCATGTGGTCTCGTGCGACTTGCATCATCAGCCGGATGAGATCGGGTTCAGTTTGCGCACCGATGTTGAAGCGCCGCTGTATGCACGATGCGATGTCGGTGAGTTTCGCCAGCTGGAGCGAGTGTTTGAACGGTGTGGGCCGTTTGATTACGTCTACCATTGCGCCGCGGAATTCGGTCGCTGGAACGGAGAAGATTTTTACGAAACGCTGTGGCAGACGAACGCGATCGGCACCAAGAACGTGATCCGGCTGCAGGAGCGTCTACGGTTTCGACTGATTCACTTCTCGTCGTCAGAAGTTTACGGCGACTGGCCCGAGCTAATGGTTGAGACGGTGATGGACGAGTATGAGATCAAGCAGCTCAACGACTATGCGATGACCAAGTGGGTCAACGAAATGCAGATCCGCAACTCGGCAGCGCAATACGGAACTGAGAGTGTTGTCGTGCGGCTGTTCAATACTTACGGGCCGGGCGAGCACTACAGTCCGTATCGTTCCGTGAATTGCCGCTTTCTTTACTGCGCGCTGCACGGTCTGCCGTGGACGGTCTTTCGTGGACATTCGCGCACGTCGACTTATTTGGCCGATACGGTCCGCACTGTCGCAAACATCAGCGACAACTTTCTTCCCGGTGAGACTTACAAGATCGGCGGCACCGATCTGCATACGATCGAAGAGTTGTCGGACGTAGTGTTGCAGGTTACGGGCGCGAGTCGCGCGTTAGTGCATCATCAAGAATCGGAGATCCTTACCACGAAGCTGAAGCAGGTCGACACTTCGAAGTCCGTGCGAGATCTGAATCATAAGAATTCGTACAGCCTGGAGGAAGGAATGCGCCTCACTGCCGACTGGATGCGGCGCGTGTATCAGGTGTAGCGATGCTGCCCGCGCTGCTCTACGTCGGAGACGTGCCGGTTGAGTCGACGTATCACGGATCGGCGTTGTTGCATCGACTCCTGGCCGGTTATCCCACGGGCAAGTTGACGATTCTCGAAACGGGCCCAACGTCGCGGGCCGCGCGCCGGTTGGCGAACGCTGAGTACGCGTCTTATCCAATCGGACAGCCACGCTGGTTGAACACGAGGTTTCATCCGCAGGCTGTCGTTTGGTATTCGCAGCGTGGAACGCGGATCGCGCCGAAGGTTGCGGCGTCACTCAACGGTACGCAATACGATGCCATCCTAACGGTGGTCCATGGTTTTGGCTGGCTTGCCGCGGCGCGTATGGCGGAGAAACGCAAGGTGCCGTTGCACCTGATAGTCCATGACGATTGGCCTCGCGCCGCGAACGTACCGCAGACGTTTCGCGGTTGGCTCGACAAGCGATTTGCGCGGGTGTTCAGCCAGGCGCAATCGCGAATGTGTGTTTCGCCGTCTATGCAGCGGGACTATCAGAATCGTTACGGTGCCCGCGCGGAGGTCATTTATCCGAGCCGCGCAGCGGGCTTGCCGCAGTTTTCCGATTCGCCGGAACGCGTTGCTCGTAACGATCATCAGTTCACGATAGCTTTTGCCGGGACGATCAACTCCAGCGGATATACGCGCGCGCTAATCGCTTTGCACGATGCGTTAACGAAAGTTGGTGGGCGGCTATTGATCTTTGGACCATTAACTCGCGAGCAGGCGGCCCGGACTGGTTTGGATCTGCCGAACATCACGGTCGGCGGACTGCTGAACTGGCCGGAGTTGATGCGCCGGTTGCGTGACGAAGTCGATGCGCTGTTCGTTCCCATGTCGTTTGACGAGTCGGAGCGAAGCAACATGGAGATGGCGTTTCCAAGTAAGTTGGCGGACTGTACGGCGGTTGGGTTGCCGCTGTTGATTTATGGTCCGGGTTACTGTTCCGCAGTGCGTTGGGCGAAAGAGAACGCGGGCGTCGCGGAAGTTGTCGAGGCTCAGGATGGATTGGGTGGGGTGGTGCAGCGATTGGCGAGTGACGCTGAGCGGCGTCTAACGTTTGGAAAGCGGGCTTTGGAAGTTGGCGAGAAGTATTTCGCACATGAAGCCGTGCAAGCGGTCTTTAATCGGGCGATAGTCTCGTGATGAAGACGTTCATCAACCGCGCGATGCGGCGCATGTTGTTCCTCGCGCAGAGTCATCCGGAGATTTCCGATCGTTGGGGTTATCACATCCGCCCGATTCACTACTACGAGCCGATCCCCGACTTCCGATCAATCACCAGCGAACAACTCGAGCGCCGGCGAGAGTTTCGATCCATAGACTTCGGTTGGGATGCGCAACTGCAACTACTTCGCGACTTATCCGCGTTTCGCATTGAGTTTGAAGCCGCGGATTTTAAGAACGATTATTTTAATGGCCTCGATGCCGCCGTTTTTTACTCGTTAATTCGTCATCTGCGGCCCCGTCGGGTAATCGAGATCGGCAGCGGATATTCGACGCGGTTCGCTCACAAGGCGCTAACGCGAAACGCAGACGGTGGGAGGTTGACGTGCATAGAACCGCACCCGGAGGAACGCCTCAACGGACTTCGCCTCAGCGTTGAAGTCATTCAAAAACGTGTCGAGGAGATCGATGTCGACTTCTTCTCCTGCCTGGAAGCGAACGACATTCTGTTTATCGACTCGAGCCACACGGTGAAGTTTGGCAGCGACGTCTGTTACGAGTTTCTCGAAGTGCTTCCGACGCTGCGGCCGGGCGTTTGGGTCCACGTCCACGACATCTTCTTCCCGCACGATTACCCCGCCGAGTGGCTGCTCAAACGCAGGCTCGCGTTGAACGAGCAATACTTGTTGGAAGCGTTTCTGTCATTCAATCGCGAATTTCAGGTTGCGCTTGCGAATCATTGGTTGACCCTTGATCACAGTTCCGCCGCGCGCGAGTTGTGGGACGGTGATGCTGTGAGTTCGAGTTTCTGGTTCTACAGGCGTCATGATTAGCGCGATCGTTCCCACTATTGGGCGCCTCGATTCAGTGAATGCGTTGTTGGCATCGCTCGCTGCGCAGACGCGGCACGTAGACGAGGTGATCATCGCGAGCGCCGATGAGGTGACCTGCGAGTCGATCAAGGCTGAAGCGAAGCCCGGCGTGAAGTGTTTGTCAGTGTCGCCTGCGAACGCGGT
>DATJKO010000282.1:0-1844 GCA_035491355.1 Pyrinomonadaceae bacterium | reverse complement strand
TCTGTCGTACTCACCGGTTTTGCTTCAGTCGAGTCAGCCATCGCAGCGTTGCAGGAAGGCGCGTACGACTATCTCGTCAAACCGTGTGACATCGACAGCATGAAACACACGATCCGGCGCGGTGTCGAACACCGGCGCCTGATGCTGGCCGAGCAGAAGGCCCGCACGGATCTCGAGCAACTGAACCTCGATCTCGAAAGAAGAATCGCGGAACGCACCGCCGAACTCACGCGCTTGAACGACGAACTAGCGGAAGCCAATCGCGCCAAAGACGTTTTCCTCGCGACACTCTCGCACGAGCTGCGCACGCCGCTCACGCCAGTTGTCGGTTGGATCAAACTGTTGCGCAGTGGAAATCTCGACGAGAAGAGCGTCGCGCAGGCACTCGACGCGATTGAGCGAAACGCCTGGTTA
Source organism: Pyrinomonadaceae bacterium (assembly GCA_035491355.1). GTDB lineage: Bacteria > Acidobacteriota > Blastocatellia > Pyrinomonadales > Pyrinomonadaceae > PSRF01. The sequence continues at coordinate 1,430 of DATJKO010000282.1, read as the reverse complement.
CAGTCGAAACTAATCGACGATCTGCTCGACACGTCACGCATCGCAACCGGCAAACTTCATTTCGAGCCGAAGCCGACAGACCTCAACACCGTCGTCCGCGCAGCGATCGACACGGTCCGTGCGTCCGCCGCAGCGCGCAACGTTGAACTCGCAGTCAGCCTGTGGCCGGCGTCAATGGTTGTGCTCGGCGAACCGGTACGCCTCCAGCAGATCGCGTGGAACTTGCTCTCAAACGCCATTAAGTTCACCGAACCCGGCGGCAAGGTCGAAGTAAACACGACGCACGAAGATTTCCAGGCGCGATTCTGCGTTAGCGACTCGGGCATCGGAATCGAGCCCGAGTTTTTGCCGCACGTGTTCGATCGTTTCAAACAGGCAGATGGCTCAACGTCTCGTCGGCATGGCGGTTTAGGACTCGGACTCGCGATCGCCGACGCCCTGGCGAAGATGCATGGCGGCAGAATCGAGGCGACGTCAGAAGGCACCGGTAAGGGAGCGTGTTTCACTCTGCACGTCGCTTTGGCGGCGACCGAACGAGTCGTACCTGAAACGGTGATAGAAAGAGACCACTCGCTGCTCGGCCTGGATGTCCTGATTGTTGAAGACTCGCTCGACACTTTGACGCTACTCAACGCGGTGTTTAGTCGCGAAGGCGCAAACGTCACGACCGCCGCGTCCGCCGCGGAAGCGTTGGAGCACGCCATCAACAAACGGCCCGCGGTGATCATCTCCGACATCGGCATGCCTGACGTCGACGGTTACCAGCTTCTAGAGCAACTGAAAGTAATCCCGGGCATGGACGAGGTTCCCGCGATCGCGATCTCCGGTTATGCCAGCGACGAGGATCGCGAACGTGCTCTCCACACCGGCTACCACGCACTGGTGGCGAAACCGATCGACATCGAAGTGCTTTTCGGTCTGATTCACGATTTGAAGCTCCCGCAGACCTCCTCGGCCGACAAGTAAACCCTCCAAACTGGCCGAAAACCGAACCCCCATCCCCTTTAACATCAATCAGATTGACAAAATCAAAACTGTAACTATAATAGTTACAAAACGAAACCCCGGATCTCCCGGAACGTATTTGATATGTCGACAAACAGTAGGTTCGCGGTCGCCGTCCATGTGGTGAGTTTAATGGCCTGGTCGGGCGAAGAACCGCTTAAATCCGAGCAAGTTGCGGAGAGCGTCAACACCAACCCTGTGGTTATCCGCCGCATGTTACTCGAACTGGCGGACGCGGGGCTGGTAGTGTCGCAAACCGGGTCACTCGGAGGGTCACGGCTGGCGAACGATCCGGCTAAAACAACCCTCCTAGATGTGTACCGGGCACTCGAGTACGGCGGCGTCTTTTCGCTGCATCGCCAGCCTCCGAACCGCGATTGTCCGGTCGGGGTGAACATTGAAACCGTGTTGGGCGAAGTATTGAT
>DATJKO010000281.1:0-6937 GCA_035491355.1 Pyrinomonadaceae bacterium | reverse complement strand
CAGGTCCTTCTTTAGTGGCAGCGTATTGCGGGCGTTCCTCAGGAGCACGATCGACTTACGCGCGGTTTGCAACGCGAGTTTGCGATGCTCGTCAGTGTCGTTCTGCGAAAAGGGAATCCGCGCGTATGGGACCATCTCCGGCGGATCAAACTGGCCGAGCCGAAAGCGAGCCGTCAGCAGACGCTTCACTGACGTGTCGATCTCGGCTTCACTAATCAGCCCCTGCTTCACAGCCTGGACCAGCGATGGGTACTCGGTACCGCACGTCAGATCGGTCCCTGCTTTAACGCCGAGCACTGAAGCTTCCATTTCAGTCGGCACATACTTGTGAAACTTCCAGATGTCGTAAATCGCACCGCAGTCAGAGACGACGTAACCATCGAAGCCCCACTCGCCGCGCAGAATGTCTTTCATTAACTTTTTGTTCGCACAGCACGGTTCGCCGTTCGTTCGGTTATACGCACACATCACCGAGTAAGCCTTGCCCTCGAGGATGGTGGCGCGAAATGCAGGCAGATACGTTTCGCGGAGATCTCGTTCCGAAGCGATGGCGTCGAAGGCGTGGCGCTCAGGTTCGGGACCGCTGTGCACCGCGTAGTGTTTAGGCGTCGCGATTACTTTGAAGTAACGCGGGTCGTTGCCCTGTAATCCGCGCACGAACTGAACACCCATCATTCCCGTCAGGTACGGATCCTCGCCATACGTTTCCTGGCCGCGCCCCCAACGCGGATCGCGAAAGATGTTGATGTTCGGACTCCAGAACGTCAGACCCTCATACCGGCCGTACTGCTTATTGCGCGCATATTCATGATGTTTTGCGCGCGCCTCGGTCGAGATCACGTCGGCGACCTGGTACATCAGTTTTGTGTCCCAGGTGGCGGCGAGGCCGATGGCCTGCGGAAACACAGTCGCGATACCGGAGCGCGCCACACCGTGCAACGCTTCGTTCCAATAGTCGTGCGCAGGCACGCCGAGACGTTCGATCGCGGGCGCGGCATTCCCCATCTGCGCGACTTTTTCTTCCAGTGTCATGCGCGAGACGAGATCGTTGACCCGCTGTTCAATCGGCAGATTCGGATTTTTGTAGGGTGGAAGCGATTGAGTTTGCGCTGAAGAAAAGAATGTCTCCCGCAAAGGCGCAAAGGCGCAAAGAAAAACGAAGAGAAACACCAGACAAGGCGGCGCGCAACGCGTGATCAGTATGACGCTGAAAGTCCTCTGGGCATTGGCATTTTGCGCCGTTCCGTTGCGCCTTTGCGCGGTTCCGTTGCGCCTTTGCTCCTTTTCTTTGCGCCTTTGCGCCTTTGCGGGAGAGTTCTTTTCCATTCCTTAACGCACTCCGAATAAGATATCAACGGTTAGTTGGTCCAATCGTTCGTACGGCAAAGACCTGCGAGCCAACTCCGCGCGATCCAACGGAAGCTCTTTTACTCGCCGCGCGTTTTCCCGGCTGTAACCACCAAGCGCTTCCTTCGATCCATTGCGGAATTCGGCGAGCAGTGACTGAATCTCCTGGTCTTCGTCAAACTGCCGTGCCTTCTCTTTCAGGATCAGATAATTCCGCATACAACCTGCGGCAAACTCCCACACGCCTGCCTCATCCTCGCTGCGGTACGCGTGCGCATCGAAGTGGCGCGGTCCATCGTAAGAACTCTCCAGCAGCCTGACTAAGAAAAACAGGTTCTTGATCGACTCCGAACCAAAACGCAGATCCTGATCGAAACGCGGACCCTTCTGATCGTTGAGATCAATGTGGAAAAGCTTACCGGCTTCAATCGCCTGGGCCACCACGTGATAGAAGTTGAGGCCGGACATTTGCTCGTGACCTACTTCCGGATTCACGCCAACCATGTCGGCATGATCCAGCGTGGCGATAAAGCCAAGCATCGCGCCCGTTGTCGGCAGGTAAATGTCGCCCCGCGGCTCGTTCGGTTTTGCTTCCAGCGCAAAACGATAGTCGTAACCCTGATCGATCGAGTACTCGCACAGGAAGTTGAGAGCCTCGCGGTTCCACTTCAGCGCTTCTCGCGGATCTTTGGCGGCATCTACTTCGGCGCCCTCGCGGCCACCCCAGAAAACGTAAATCTTCGCGCCCAACTCTGCACCGAGGTCCATCGACCGCATTGTCTTCTGCAAAGCGTACAGACGCACTCGCGGATCGCTCGAAGTAAACGCACCGTCTTTGAACACCGGATCGTAAAAGAGGTTCGTGGTCGCCATCGGCACTTTCATGCCGGTATCGTCGAGCGCCAGTTTGAACTCGCGCACGATACGATCTCTGTCAGCAGCGGACGCGTCGATCGGCACGAGATCGTTGTCGTGTAGATTCACACCGTACGCGCCGAGCTCGCCTAAACGCTTAACTATCGTGACCGGGCTGACGCTCGGACGCGTGGCGTCGCCAAATGGATCGCGCCCGCGGTTGCCGACGGTCCACAGACCAAAAGTAAATTTATGTTCCGGTTTCGGTTTGTAATTCTCGCTTGTCATAACCCCTCTACTTCGCCAATTCAAGTTTCGCCGTCTCGTACTTCACCGAACTGGTTCCGACCATGATGTCGAACCAGCCCGGTTCTGCAACGAGCTTCATGTTCTCATCCAGAAACGTAAGATCTTTATAAACGCTAAGCTCAAACTCAACGGTCCTGCTTCGACCGGGCGCGAGCGAAATGCGTTTGAACTTTCGCAGTTTCATAATCGGCTGTGTCACCGAACTCACCAGGTCGCGCACGTAGAGTTGCACGATTTCGTCGCCCGCACGTTTCCCGGTGTTGGTGACCGTAACACTCACCTTCACCTCGTCGCCCGACAGAAGCTTTGCCGGATTAACCTTCAGATTTGAATAAGCAAACGTCGTGTAGCTCAAACCAAACCCAAACGGAAACAGCGGTTCCTTGTTTGCGAAGAGATAACCGCGACGCGCTGTTGGTTTGCGATTGTAGTAGAGGGGCAGTTGGCCCACCGAGCGCGGAAAACTGATCGTCAGCTTGCCCGCGGGATTGTAGTCGCCAAACACAACATCTGCGACGCCGACGCCTGTTTCCTGTCCCAGATAGAAGCCTTCGAGTATTGCGGGTACGTTCTCGGCAATGTAGTTGATCGAAAGTGGACCACTGTTAATTAGCAGCACAATCACCGGCTTGCCGGTCTCCAACACCGCCCTCACCAGATCATTCTGGCGCCCCACCAGGTCGAGACTGTCGCGATCGCCAAGATGGTTGTCGGCCCATCCCTCTTTGCTCGTGTCTTCATTTCCACCGAGCACGAGCAACGCGACGTCGGCAGTCTTCGCAACCGCAGCCGCTTCCGCGATCAGCTTTTGATCGTCGGCGAGATCGCTGAGGTGAGCAGTATCGGCCCACCAATTGCCGCCTTCCTTCGTGATCTTGCAACCTTCAGCATAAACCACCTTCACCTTGTCGCCGGCTTTGTCCTTGATTCCCTGTAGCACGCTGACGCCGCGTCCCGGCTCATCGCTGTAACCACCGAGATGCACCTGCGCCGCGTTTGGACCAATCACCGCAATTGATTTCAGCGCATTCAGATTCAACGGCAACAAGTTGTTTTCGTTTTTCAGTAACGTGATCGATTTGCGCGCAGCTTCAGCCGCCAACGCTCGATGCTCGGGCGAGTTCGTGACGCGCACCGCGCGTTCGACATCAACGTAAGGGTTTTCAAACAGACCGAGCAAAAACTTGGCCCGAAGGACTCGCGCGACCGCCAGATTGAGCGTCAAGTCCGAAACGCGTTTGTCTTTCAACAGCGTGAGATACGCGTCCGCGTCCGGAAGCTCGACGTCTACACCAGCTTCGAGCGCGAGTTTTGCTGCTTCGGCTTTGCTGTCCGCGATGTGATGGAGATCCGCCATCTGCGGAATCGCGTAATAGTCAGAAACTATCAGGCCCTTAAAGTTCCACTCCTTACGCAGAACAGTTTGCAGCAACCATTTATTCGCGTGAGAGGGAACGCCATCGATCTCGTTGTATGAAGGCATCACGCTCATGATGCCCGCGTCGACCGCAGCCTTGAAACTTGGCAGAAAATACTCGCGCAACGTTCGCTCTGAGAAGTTTACTGGTCCAATGTTGGTGCCACTCTCAGGCTGGCCGTGCGCAGCGAAGTGTTTGGCAGTGGCGATGACGTGGTTCTCATCAACGCCGGGCCCCGTTCCCTGCAAGGCCGTGACAATTGCATAGGCCATCTCCGACGTTAGATAAGGATCTTCACCGTAGGTCTCCTCCGTTCGGCCCCAACGCGGATCGCGCGCGAGATCGAGATTTGGTCCAAGCACCTGATGACTGCCGCGAGCTCTCGTCTCCAATGCGCCGGCGGTAAAAACCTTGCCGATGAACTCCGGATCCCATGTCGTCGCGAGTGCTATTGGTTGCGGAAAACTGGTGCTGCCTTGCGCCATATGGCCGTGGAGTATTTCGTCGTGAAGAATTGCCGGGATGCCGAGGCGCGTGTTTTCCACGAGCCATTTCTGAACGGCGTTCGCGAACTTCGCTCCCTCGCGCGGATCTTTCCGTTCTCGTTGGCGTGCGATCTGGCCGATACCGTGCTTCATCACCTGCGCGGCTTTGGTCGGAGAGAACTCGCCGCGGTCGGTGGCGAAGTCTGTTTGCGGATTCGCTTGCGGTCGGTTGCCCCAAAGACAGGTCAACTGCGCGACCTTCTCTTCGAGCGTCATGCGCGAAAGGAGATCGGCGACGCGTACGTCAACCGAGAGCCGCGGATTCTTGTACTCTGGAAGCCTCTCCTGAGAATTCATGCGGGCAACCGGCAACCAGAATGAAATGAAGAGTGCGAAACAGATGCTGTATGCGAGAGTTCGCTTTTTTCTCAAGCAGGTGTGCCTTCTTTAGTGTTTTTAGACGCCGATCCATTCATCAAAATTCCGCGAAAACAGTCGACTGACATCGCGCGAGATCTCTGCACGGGTGACTGCGCGGCCGTTCTGTAAAAGTTGTTCGTAAGAGATGCAGAGCGCTTCGGCAATTTGCCGGCGCGCGTGTTTCCACTTGTAGATCAATTGTTCGAGCACGCGGGCGTCCGAATGTTGCGGGATGAAACTCTGGCCCAACAACTCCAACCGCTCGCGCGTTATCTCCGAGACGATCGACGGGTTGTTCAGGAACCACCAACAACCAAACGGCATCAGGTTGTTGAACTTGCGCGCCGCCACACACAACTCGTGCTGGTTCTCACGCGACAGAAACGTAACCAGGAATCGCACATCCCGATACTGCGCACAGAGTCGCTCGATTGCGGTCACATCGGCGCGTCCCAACGCATCGCCCGCTTCACGCAGGTTTGGATTGACACGTCTACGTACGCCAACCATGAGCGTCAGTGCGAGACCGTGCTCTCCGGCAATCGGCAACACTACTTCGCGCAATAGTCGATCGCGTATGTCGTCCGCGGGAAAATTAAACTCCGCCGGCAACGACACCGCCAGGTAAACCGGCTTCATCTGCTGAATGCACTGCTGCAGAAACTGGCGCAGACTGGAAATCGTTTCAGCGTCGAGATCGGGACTCACCGAGATGCCGCGACGCGAAAGTGTAGCTGCCGCGCGACTCCAATCGTTCAGTAACCTGTCTAACCTCAGCGATGATTGAAAACGATGATCGCCGGTCAAGCCGCGATCCCACAGTACACGTTCTTCGTCGTCGAACGGATCGTTCGTCATCACGACACCACTCACACGCGCGATGTGAAACACATGATCGATGTGATCGGCGAGTCGTTGGGAGTCGAAGAACGCACGCGCCTCCTTTAGATCGGGCGCGCGGGTGTCCAGACCAAATGCGTCGAGTACTGAAATAATTCCCTGCGCTGCTTCCGACGTGGGCGTGTTGTCTACAAATAGAGTCTTCCAAACAAGGTCCGCCTGCTCCGATTTCGACATCGTCCAGAATTGGTCGTACGGCATTCGCGTCGTACGAAATGCTTCAGCGGTCAGGTAGTGATAAGTCAGCAGCTCATCAATTCCGGAGAGACACAACTCGTCGAACTCGACAGGAAACAGATGCGTGTGCGCATCCATCACCGGCGTCGAGTTCACCACGATCTCAACTTCCGCACGAAGCTCTTCGGGATCGGTAAGTAGTTCGGAAAACTTCGTGCGACTTTCGGTAGACGTAACCATAACTTTGTAACCCGTATGCGTCAGAAGTTGATCTCGGGCATCCGCGCGTCTAGCGGATCAGCCCAGCGATCGTTTGGTATCGTCGGAGTCCAACCGGGCCTTAGCGGATCCTGGTCGTAAGGATACGACCCGAGCCGCAGGTACAAATCCCGGTATTCAGCAACCTTGTCGCGATCCAGCTTAACACCCAGACCGGGTGTGGTCGGCACCGCAATCGCGCCGTTCTCATATTTCAACTTGCCGCCCTGAATAATGTCGTCAGTCAAATGATGATAATGAGCATCGGCCGCAAACGACAGGTTCGGAATCACCGCGCCCAGATGCAACATGGTTGCGAGTTGAATACCGAGCTCGCCCGATGAATGCACCGCAACACCGAGTTGAAACGTCTCGCAAACACCGGCCGCTTTCACGCAGGCGCGAATGCCGCCCCAGAACGTCGTGTCCAACAGGATTACATCCACCGCGATGTTCAGAGCATTCGCCGCCAGTTGTTCGAAGTTGATGACGACGGTGTTGGTTGCGAGCGGCAGGCGAACTTTCTCGCGCACGCGCCGCATTCCATTCATGCCAAACACCGGATCTTCAAGATAATCGGTGCGAATGTCTTCGATCTGCTGACCAAACCAGATCGCCGTCTCGGTGGACCAGACGCCGTTTGGATCGAAACGAAAGCGATCGCCCGGGAGTGCAGCAGCCAGCGCACGATAACATTCGAGTTCATAGTCGGGAGGAAAGACTCCGCCCTTCAACTTGTGCGACGTAAAACCACAACGCGACTTCAAC
>DATJKO010000280.1:0-7368 GCA_035491355.1 Pyrinomonadaceae bacterium | reverse complement strand
GAACCCGAACTCGTCAGCATCAGCAAGTAACAGCCCCTGACTTCAGCGAGCAACAGCCACTAACTAGAACAAGTCAGGAAGGGGGCAACGCCCCGCTTCTCGAAAGAGCGGGGGCGCGCTTTGCTTGCCCCCTTCCTGACTTGTTATTGCTGACCTTAGCGGACCTTTGGGCGTTTCTGAGCGGCAACATCGCCGGCCATCGTTAGGAACAGCGCGTCGGTCGTAACTTTGCGATTGATGTTGACGATCAGTTGTTCCCGCATATCCTCGATATGCAGAATCCAATTAGCCGCACGGCCGGAATCGACTTTGTCGCTGATCGGCTGAAGCTCCGCTAACAGATCCTCATTCACCAACTGCGACGGTTTCACACCGAGCGACAGCATCCACACGTCGCGGATCAGCGTTTCCAACACGTCCAATCGTTCTTCAAATTCTTCCTTGTACTGCGCTTCGTTAAGCTGTTCCGCCGAACGAAGCAGTTCCGCGCGGTTCTCGCTCAGCACGAGCGCGTTGAGCACCTTGAGCATAGCTTTTCGTTGCGAAGTGAACGTCACGAGATCGCCTGATAGTGCACGGCCCATGCTGCCGCCCGCCGCACGCGCGCGTATCCGTGCGGTCTTGCTGTCGACGAGTTTGTTTCGGTTGAGATGAGACTCGATCTCGTCTGGCGCAAGCGGAGCGAACCGGATCATCTGGCAGCGCGAAAGGATCGTCGGTAACAACATCGCCGGGCGCGCGGTGATCAGGATTAGGTGTGAAGTCCGCGGCGGCTCTTCGAGAACTTTCAGCAGCGCGTTCGCGGACGCGTCGTTCAGTTTTTCCGCGTCATCGATCAGAAACATGCGCGCTTTCCCCTCGAACGGACGAAAGTTCGCTTCCTTTTCGATCTGCCGCATCTGCTCCACTCGCAGTACGCGCTTCGGCGCGACGACCAATCCGACGTCGGGATGATCGGTCCAGATGATCTGGTTCCACTCGTCAGCGTCGTCGCGTTCGGGGTAGTTAATCTTCATGGTGCGCACGCAGGCAGCACATTCACCGCACGCTTCGTTTTTCCGCGGCGTGCGGCAGTTCAGTGCACGCGCGACTTCCAGCGCGAACAACTTCTTGCCCACGCCCTCTTCACCCGCGAACAGCAATGCCCCTGGAAGCCTGCCCGACTCCAGCATGCGTTTCAAGATTTCTTTGACTCTGGCGTTTCCCGCGATCTGATCGAACATTCCTATAACCGGCTGCGCAAAAATGAGACGACCATTTCCCTAAGGCGCTCCTGCGTCTGATCGACTGTTCCACTCGCGTCGATCACCTTCACTCGTTCCGGTTCTGCGAGCGCAATCTGCAAATACGCTTCACGCACGCGAGCATGAAAATCCGCGGTTTCGATGTCGAGACGATCGCGCCCGCTCTTGCTCGCCGAACTTTTGCCATTCGAACGTCGTGTAGTGCGGTTGGTTGATTCCTCAATGCTCACGTCGAACAGGATCGTGAGATCGGGTTTGAGACCCTCAGTTGCGAGTTGGACGATCTCCGCAATCAACTCCGGCGGAAAACCTCGTCCAGCGCCCTGGTAAGCGACGGTCGCATCCGCATAACGATCCGAAATCACGACCTCGCCCGCCTCGAGCGCCGGCTTGATGACGCGTCGCACGTGCTGGGCGCGATCGGCGGCGAAGACGAGTAATTCGGTAAGTGGATCGACCTCTCCACTCGCGTCGAGCAGTGCTGCACGGAGTCGCAAACCGACGGGCGTACCGCCGGGTTCGCGAGTGATCAGCGCGTTCCAACCCGTGGTTCGCAGATGGTTGTTGAGTAGCCGCAGTTGCGTAGACTTCCCACTGCCGTCAATACCTTCAAAGGTAATGAAAGTTCCTGGCACAAATTCCTCTGTTGTCGGTTAGTGACTTACCGTCCGTGTTTTGGCGAAATACGAAACGGACAAAGCGGAAGAGTGTAAACGAATGTCACGCCTCAGGCGAGTTGGCATCGCGGACCTCTCGTGGATGAGCTTCGGCGCCGGTCTGCGAGTGCAAGTCGCCGGTGTTCCGCCGCGCTTGAGAGATCGTGGAGATGGCGTGTTTGAAAATGAGTTGTTCCTGCGCGCCGGATTCCAGGAGCACGGAAAACTTGTCAAAACTCCGGATTCGGCCCGTCAGCTTGGCGCCGTTGAGCAGGTAAACCACCACGGCAGTCTTCTCGCGACGGACCGTGTTTAGAAAGGCGTCCTGAATATTCTGCGGTGCCTGTTTACCGTCAGACATGGTGTTGAAACCCGGAATGAAAGCGCGGTTGCAATCAGATTACAACACCGATCAGGGACTGACAAGACTTAGCGGCAGATGTGACGGAAAGATGATTATTTGGACCGCGGCCCTCCACCCAGCGCCGCCAGTACCGATTCCAAAACCCTGTTTTCCTCGCCAAAACCGTCAAACCATTCCACGCTGGCTTCATGGCGAAACCATGTCAACTGCCGCTTCGCGTAGTGGCGAACGTCCAACTTTGTCTGTTCAACGGCGCCGGCCAGGTCGCGTTGGCCCTGTAGATATTCGACCACACGGCGGTACCCGTGGGCCCCCAGCGCGTTTGACCGCGGCGACAGCCCGCGATCCAGCAGGTGTCGCACTTCTGCCACAAGTCCTGCCTCAAAATGTGCTTCGGTCCGTTCATTGATGCGCCGATAGAGTTCGGGCCGGGGCGGGTTGAGCGCCAGGATGCGCAGCCGGCGAGAGCTTTCGTGCGGGTCGGGGCGATCGTCTTTCTGGTCCATGATCGAACGACCGGTTTGCAGGTAGACCTCGATTGCTCGCTGCACTCGCGGCCAGTCACGTGGGTAAAAATTCGCGGCGCCTCTTGGATCGAGACGGCCCAGCAGTCGATGAAGATGTTCCGGTCCGTGACGGTCGCGGATGGAGTTAAGCCGTTTGCGGAGTGCTTCGTCGGTCTGCGGACTAACGAAGAACGGCTGTCGCAGTGCGCGCAAGTAGAAGCCCGTGCCACCGACGAGCAACGGAACGCGGCCACGACTCTCGATCTCTTCGATCTTCCGCGCAGCTTCCTCCGCCCACTCGACGGCGGTGTAGTTGATCGTCGGTGAAACGAAGTCGATCAGGTGATGCGGAATGCCTTTACGTTCGTCGAGAGGGACCTTCGCGGTGGCGATCTGGATCTCCTGATAGACCTGGACCGAGTCGCAGTTAATGATCTCGCCGTCGAGCGCCAGCGCGACCTCGATCCCGAGCGTGCTTTTGCCGGACGCAGTTGGACCAACAATCGCAATTACTGGATTCATAGCATGCGGAAAAGCACGACCACCCAGATGAGGAAGAGTAGTATCAGGCCGCCTAAGATCTGATTACGCGAGAGCTTCAATAAAGCCGTGTCAACTGAATGTCCGAATAATAAGCTTTCAGTATTTGCTCCGCGGTCCAGCCCTGTTTGGCGAGACCGTAAGCGCCGACCTGGCACATGCCGACACCGTGACCCCATCCGCGACCGAGAAACTTGAACTCCGTGACTCGGCCGGCGTCGTCGTATTCGCGATCGATCACGAAAAGTTGTTCGCGCAATCCGAGTGCGGAACGGATACGACCGCCGCGCACGTGGGCGGTACCGTTTGCGCCCACGATCTCGAGGTCTGTCACGCGATGCGATGAGCCGCGCGAGACGGCGTGAAGATCGGTGATTGGGCCAATACCACGTGCTGCTCGCGCAAGACGCGCCTGGACCTGGCCGACGCTGAGGATTGTCGTCCAATTCGAAAACGGCGAAAAGCGATCCGCGGCGGCGCCATTTGGCGCAGGCTTTACTTCCAAATAATCGATCTGTCCGTTCAAGGCGAGGTGATAAAGAATCGCTTCGCCACCGACGAGCGTCACGGTTGAGACAGCGTAAGCGCGTTCGCCGAGCTGGCGAAACAGAAACGCATCCGAGTTCACCCGCAGGGGCTGGTCCTTACCTTTCGTTGATCGAAGAATCACCTGGCCGTCCGCCGACGGTCGCGCGTTTCCTTTCTGAAGTTGCAGCAGGTTACGCGCTTCGAGCAGACTCGCGATCGCATGCAACACCCGCGCCCGCGACAACGGTTCGCGAGGCCGCAACGTTGCATCTGGATAAACTGTCAGGTGACCCTCGCGAACCAGCATTGCGAGATCGGCGCGATTCGCCGACGCGACACCCTGCGCGTCACGCATGCCGAGCAAGTAATCCGCGTCGGCATTGTTCAGTAGCGTGCTGGTCCGGCTCTCGCCGAGTACGGCCGTGCTGAGTGCAGTTGCAAACGCCGGTGGACGGTTTACGTCTTCGCTGGTCATCGGCGCGGTCTGCCGCGCGATGCGTGCCGCATGTGTCAACCACACGCGAACGTCAGCGCTTGAAGCGTCGGCGGCGAGCCACGCGTCGGTGACACGCGCGGGCAGCGAACCGAAGTCTTGCGTCAGTAACAGCGCGACGTCTCGCACGAGCGTGACGTTGCTGTCGTCGCGCAACTCAGCCGGATCGCGCGTGGTCTTCACTACATATCGCTCAAACGCCGCGGATCCTTCCGCCGCACATTCACGACCCCGAAGATACGGGATCGCCTGGTTGAAGATGTTTTCCGAGTCTTCAGTCCGGCCGCCGCACGTTGACGTGTAAAGCGCGTTGATTGGTTCGCCGTTGTAGGTCGCGACCAGGCCGCGCGTTTCGTCGACGGCGCGAGTCGACAACGGATTTTCGGAAGTTAGACCACGGTAAACTTGCGAACGCGTCGTCGGCAGGAGATCGAACCCCTCCGCCATGAATTGTCCGCGGTTCTTCAATGCGTAGGTGCGCGCCGCAATCGCCTGCGCTTTCAGCGCCTCGATCGCGGGATAACCACCGGGCGACAGTTCGTTCGCGACGACGCCGCGGACGTAATCTTCCAGGCCTAATTCGTTAACGACCGTCAACGATCCGCGCAAGTTCGTGAAGACCTCGATGCGTCCGCGATAAGCTCGATCGTTGAAACGCACCGGTGCCTTCGCTTCGTCGTCGGAGGCAAATGAAACCGGAGCGCTGGAACTGAATGTGGATCCACTGGATGAAGACGCGACGACTTCGCGCGACGGTGTTCGTGGCGATGACGTGAGCCGGACGTTGTTGCCACTGGAAGGCGAGCCTGCAATCTTTTCTGAATTTGAAGCAGCAGGCGGCCCTTCGACCGACGCATCGATACCGGCCGCTTCGAGTCGCGCCACCATCTCTTCCGCCTCTTCGCGGGGACGTTTGTCTTCCAGGACCAGCGACCACGTCTTTGTGGCGGTGTCGTAAATCGTGTCCGTGTCTTCGCCCGTCAGTTTGCGGATCTCCTTGTCGTTCTCCTCCGCCTCGTCCCGCGTGGCGGCGCCCGCGATCACGACTCGATACAGCTTATCTTCGCTGTTCGCAGGCAGCGGCGACAGGAGCCGCGCATCGACTCGCACGCGCGAGGTGTCGAGCGCGACGAGTTTCGAACCGCCGCCACTTGCATTCATCAAGTGACCGGTCGTGGAGATCACTGCGGAACGCGCACTTGTGGTTAGCGCTACGCGAATCAACGGTTCGGGTTGGGTGACAATCGCGAGAGGCGGTATGGGAACAACGGGTGTAATGGCGGTGGGAGACGGCCAGGCCGGTTCGGCTCGGCGCGGCCGCGTTTCCTGCTGACCAGCCGTGATCGTCACGAACAACGACAGCGCGATTAGTAAAGAAACGACTCTTCGCACGCGCTGCATATTACTACGAAGCGGATGAGGTTACACGTACTTCGTACTTCGTACTTTGTACTTTGTTCGCGATCCCAGCGGGCTTCTGAGATTCGACGCGCACAGTACGAAGAACCAAGCACTAAGTACCAAGTACAAAGCACAAAGTACAAAGCACTAAGTACAAAGCACTAAGTACAAAGCACACAAAGCACAAAGTACTAACCCAAAACCCAGAATCTATGGTATAGACGAGCAACCCCCGGTAGCTAATAACGGCAGCGTATTTGGGCTGTCACACGAATGAGGAGGATCCCGAGAGTCCTCATGAGGAAGACTACATCCCAAAACGTGGCGTTCGTTACTACAGCTTGTTTGTGTGTAGCGCTCGTGGCAGCGAGTTGTTTACCGAAACCACCGGCTGAAGGCGGCGACATCACGATCACCCTTTACGGCTTCTCGATCATGAAGGAGTCGCTGGAGAAGGCGATCTTCCCGGCTTTTACCGCGCGGTGGAAACAACTTCACGGCCAGGAAGTGCGTTTTCAAACTTCATTCGCCGGATCGGAAACAGTCACCAACCAGATTTTGCAGGGCGCGCCTGCTGAGGTGGCGATTCTTTCGATCGAGCGCGACGCTCAGCGATTGCAACGCGCCGGATTTTCCACCTCTGACTGGCATTTGTTTCCGGCCCGGGGAATCGTCAACAGGACCCCTTTCATCATCATCGTGCGCAAAGGAAATCCGAAAGGCATTCACGACTTCCCGGATCTCGGAAAGCCAGGCGTCAAGTTGATCCATCCCGATCCAGTCAGCTCGGGCGGCGCGCAGTGGTCGATTCTGGCGATCTACGGATCGGAGTTGAAGAAGAGTGAAGTCGAATCAAGCGAACAGGACAAGCAGCGCGCGTTGGAGACGTTGCGATCGATTTGGCGCAACGTGAAAGCGACACCGGGCTCCGCGCGTGAAGCACGAACGACGTTCGAACTCGGCAATGGCGACGCGTTGATAACCTACGAGCTGGAAGGGCTGTTGATGAAGGAAGCAAACGCGCCGATCGAGATCGTCGTGCCGCGTTCGACAATCTTCAGCGAGCATCCGGCGGTGGTGATCGACAAGAACGTCTCCGCCGAAAAGCGACAGGTGATCGACGCGTTCATGCAGTACCTGTGGAGTGATGAAGCACAAGAGGCGTTTGTGAAGTTTCACTTCTATTCGACGACGAACGATGCGCTCAATCAGGCGAACACAGGATTTGGAAAAATCGAGTTGCCGCTCACGATCGAGTACTTCGGCGGCTGGGACAAAGCGTATCCGGAAGTGATCGAGAAAGTGTTTAGAGATCAGGTTCAGATGAAATGAGCCTCAGAAGAAATGAGCTTAGTACTTTGTTCTTTGTGCTTGGTACTTTGTTCTTGTCGATGTAACGACAAAGTACTAAGAACAAAGTACAAAGAACCAATAAGATGAGCACTCTCGTTCCAGCAATGCGTCACGTTAGAGGGTTCGATGTCATGCGGCCTCTGAGTATCGGCCTGCTCATGTTCATGATGTTGCCGCTGGTGTTTCTGCCGCTCGCATCAATCTTCATCTTCGGCACGAGCAATGGGCTCGATAAATTCTGGTCCGCACTGATGCAACCCGAAGCAATCTTCGCGCTCAAGCT
>DATJKO010000279.1:0-4871 GCA_035491355.1 Pyrinomonadaceae bacterium | reverse complement strand
CAGACCAGCGCGGTAGTATTTCATGCGCGCCTGGTTCTCGAGATCGAGTCGCAATCGCTCTCTCGCTTCATCCGCACTCATCGCGGCGAAGAACGACGCATTCTGAGCGAACGCCTCTTCCACTTGCGCTCTGGTCACACTGATTTCGCCCTGCGTCAATTGCCGTCGCAACTCATCAACCGGCACACGTCGAGTCGTGGCTTCCATTTCCAACAACCGGGAAACAATTAGGTTTTCCAACGCGGTTTTTCTGATCGCGTAGAGTTGTTGTTGCAGCGGATAGACTCGCGTCGCAAGCGACTCATCGACTTGCTGCTGCGTTATCGGAACACCGTTTACCGAAGCGACCACTGTTTCCGGTGTTTGCCCACGGGCGACAACAGCGACGAAAAGAAAACACAAGTAGACACACGCTGCCCTTGAGGTTTGGGACATCATTCATACACTCCATTCTGTTCAGACGTTCTGCGGGGCGTCGAAGCAACCGGGGCGATGGCCTGTTGGGCCAAGCGGGCGATGGGAAGTGGGTGATCAGTTACAGGGCGAGCGGCACTTTAGGCGAATCGCTGGACCACGTCAATTGCCCAAACCGGCTATTTTGTAACGAAAGTGGCTAATGTTTCTTTGACCTCGATCTTAAGGCTGCCATTCGTGCTGCGATGCGGTATGCGCGCGGTGTCATTCCGTGTCGCTCTTTGAAGTCCTTCATAAAATGCGTGAGTGAAACGAGACCGATCGACTCCGCGATCTCTTTCACCGACATGAAAGTCGTCGCCAGCATCGTCTCAGCTTTGCGAAAGCGAAGCTCGCGCAGGTATTGACGCGGACTCGTGCCTGTTTCGTGTTTGAAAAGATGGCGAAATCGAGAGGGCGAGAGATTAACCAGCGTTGCCAGCGTGTCCGTGTCCCACGCGCGCGCGGGATCGTTTTCCAGTCGTGAGATTACCAGTTCTATTCTTCGATCCATGTGATGAGGACGTTGAAACGAAGCGTACCGCGTTTAAATGTCGCGCGAGATTACTCGCTGAAGTAAGGTTTGTCTACTACGCTACAAAATTGCAGTTCGCTCTGTTAGTATGAGCACGCTTCCTCATCAGAATTGCACGGGGAATGGGCATTCTGAAAATAAAACTTCCAGGACCAGGAGAGTTGCGTAAATGCGTGATGACATGAGGACTGAGCGTGAGCTGTCTCTCGATTTCCTGCGCGTCTGCGAGGCAGCGGCAATCGCCGCGGCGCGCACGATGGGCCAGGGCGATCGAAAGTACTCCGATCAAGTCGCCGTCGAGGCGATGCGCGAAGTAATGGACACCGTCCCAATGCGCGGTCGCGTCGTGATCGGCGAAGGCGAACGCGACGAAGCGCCCATGCTTTACATAGGCGAGGAAGTAGGCGGCGGATTTAACGCCGGCGACGAAATGGCGGAGTCTTGCCCGGAAGTTGACATCGCCGTCGACCCGCTCGAGGGCACCAACCTTTGCGCCCTCGGTGCAAACAACGCGATCGCCGTTCTGGCAGCGGCCGAACGCGGCGGTTTGCTCAACGCACCCGACATCTACATGGACAAGATCGTCGTCGGTCCATCGTCACGAGGCGTCGTTGACATCGATGCGCCCGTTAAAGACAACCTGAAAAACATTGCGCGCCGTTTGGGCCGTGACATCGAGGATCTGACAGTTATCGTTCTCGATCGTTCACGGCACAAAAAACTGATCGGCGACGTACGCGCAGCCGGAGCTCGCATTCGCCTCATTTCTGACGGCGATCTTTCGGCCGGCATCTCAGCCGCAGTTGCGGGTACGAACATTCACGCGCTGATTGGGATCGGCGGCGCACCGGAAGGCGTAATCACGGCGGCGGCGATGAAGTGCCTCAACGGCGAGATCCAGGCGCGGCTTGTTTTCGATCCCGAGCGGTTAGGGATCGACAAAGACAAGGTCCCGCCCGCAGCGGAAGTCCTTGATCGACTCGCAACCATGGGCATCCGCGATCCAAACAAGATTTACGACACTGACGATCTCGCGCCGGGCAAGAGGATCATATTCGCGGCGACAGGTGTGACGGACGGTGCGCTATTGAAAGGCGTGCGGTTCTTCGGTGCCGGCAAACGAACGCACTCAGTGGTGATGACGACTGAGTCGCGGCACATTCGGTTCGTGGATACGTTGCACATCGAGGGTGGGCCGGATACGGTGATCCGCTTCTGAGACCGCGGATTTTGGAATCAAGTAAAGCGGAGTTTTAGGACCAATGGTAAGACGGATTTGGCTATTAAGCACCGCAGTCGTTTTTGCTGTCGTGTCGCTGACGGTCCTGGCGCCGCTCGCTGCTGCTGCCGGTTACGAAGAACTGGCAAGATCGATCTACGGTGGGTTCTCCGCGTTCTGCCACCAGATCCCCGAACGTTCCTACTTCATTGCTGGACACAAATTGGCCATCTGTGCGCGTTGCACTGGTTTGTATGCCGGGTTCGCCTTCACCCTGTTAGCCTATCCCTTACTGCGTCCGTTGCGGTCGACTGATTGGCCACCACCGGTACAAATTCACCGGTGCGATGCGCGTCGCGAATATCGCCCGGCCCGATCACCACCGACTCGCTACCGAGCGTCGTCATCTGTGCCGCTTCGGTGCCGAATGCGACCGTCCCGGCCGGGATTCCGGTGGCCTCTTCCATGAGCGAGATCAACGGCGAGTCGGGCGCGGTCTCGAAGCCGAAATCAGCGCGGGAAGCGTTGCATTCACCCTCGAAGTCTGGATCGTGGCTCTGTTCTTCAGCTATCGCTGTCTTAACTAGATTCAGCACGTGCGACGAAGGTTGCGTTGGAATGGGGCGCCACTCGAGGGTGAAGCGACATTCGCCGGCGAGGACGTTCTTGGCAGTGCCACCACGAATGAGCCCGATGTTCAAGGTCGTGAATGGAGGATCGAACGCCGGGTGAACTTCTTGTTTCAAATCATCCGCAATCGCTTCCAGGCGCGTGATGAGACGCGCGGCCCGAAAGATGGCCGATGCTCCGAGGGCCGGATAGGCGCTGTGGGCCTCGCGTCCTTTCACGATAACTTCGGCGAGCGAGTAGCCTTTTCCGGCACGAATTGGTTTGAGCGAGGTTGGCTCGCCGACGATGCTGTACCGCGGATTTATCGGCTTCAACTGGGCGAGTTCTTTAGCGCCGAGCAGGCCGACCTCTTCATCGGCCGTGAAGATCAACGCGAGCGGTTTGCGAAGCTGCGAGCGGTCGATGGTTTCCACTGCGGTGAGCGCCGCGGCGATGAAGCCCTTTGTGTCGCACGAGCCGCGGCCGTAGAGTTTGCCGTCACGTTCGGTAAGGTTTGTGGCTTCCGGCCAGTTTGGATCGTAGGGAACGGTGTCCGTGTGCCCCACGAGCGCGAGTTCGACGTTTGGTGGGCCGGAGAAGTCGGCATTCGCCAGGGCAATTAAATTGATCTTCTCGATTCCGTGTTCGTCGAGATAAGCGAAGCGCTTAGTTACCATGTTCAGCGCCGCGCACCGCTGTTCGAGATACTCGACGATTGGCGCATTCGAACGTGCTGACACGGAATCGATTGCGACGAGTTGGGCCAGTGTTTTCTTGATGTCTGTCATTTGAGATCCAGAGTTTTGCCGTTTACCACGACCTCGCGAATTGCCGTTCGGGAAAGTGAAAAGACGATGTTCGCAAGGAGATCGTCGGGTGAAGCGCCGGCGATGGACACGTCGTTTAGATCGACAGTGAAGAAGTCTGCCGGCGCTCCCGGTTCCAATCGTCCGCCGTTGAAACCGATTGCGTTCGCGCCGTTGACGGTCGCGCAGTCGAATAGGCGCGCCGCCAATGCGGAGCGGTCGGTATCGCCTTCAGGGGCTAAGACGTTGCGTTCTGTCCTTTGCAGACGCAGGTGATACTCGAGCTCGCGTGCGTCTTCGAGCAGATCGATTTGGATCTGGCTGTCGGTTCCCAACGACACCGGCACGTTCGAACTGAAGTACAGGTCGGTCGGGACAACACCATCGCCGAGGTTTCGTTCGGTCGTAGGGCAAGCACAAACGCCGGCGCCCGATCGCGCGAGTGCGCCGGCAGCTTTTGGCGTGACGTGAATCGCGTGGACGGCAGTGAAGCGCTCGCTCAGCAGACCTTCGGTGTCGAGCAGTGCGACGGGTGAGCGGCCGTATTCCTCGATGCAGGCCGCGACTTCCGCCGGTTGCTCAGCGACGTGCATGTGGACCGGAAGCTGCTTCTGGTTTGCAAAGGCAACGATCGTTTTCAGATAGTCGAGTGGAACGGCGCGAACGCTGTGGGGCGCGACGCCGGCCCAGGTCATGCCATCTTTCCTCTCGATGCGTGCGAGTAGTTGGTCCAGGTGCTCGAGGTACGTGTCCGGTGAATCTTCAATGAAGCGAACCTGACGCGGATTGGGATCCGTGTTGAATCCGGCGCGAGCGTAAGCGACGCGCAGGAGCGCGATGCGGATGCCGACGTCGTTCGCTGCGCGAATCACTTCATGCGCCAGCAGGTTCGGATCGCTGTATGGCGTACCGTCGGGCGAATGGTGCAGGTAATGGAACTCGCCGACGGCCGTAATTCCGGTCAGCGCCATCTCACGAAACGCGAGTCGCGAGATGTTGTAAATCTCTTCGGGACTGAGTGTGGTGGCCGCGGCATACATCTGTTCGCGCCACGTCCAAAAACTGTCGGTTGTGTGTTGCGAGCGATACTCGGTGCGGCCGCGGATGATGCGTTGAAACGCGTGCGAATGGGCGTTGACCAGTCCCGGCAACATCGCGCGTCCAGTGAGGCGCGTCGCGTTCGGAACCTGTTCGGAGATTTCGACGATTTTTCCGGAGTCGTCGCAGACGAGCGCTTGTCCGGAACGAA
>DATJKO010000278.1:0-6840 GCA_035491355.1 Pyrinomonadaceae bacterium | reverse complement strand
CAAGTTCTTCGTCAAAGGCTCGCCCGATCGCGCCAAGACGATCCAGGAGATCTCGCTCGCCGCGTACACCAACCACCCGCCGGGCATGGAGGCGGGACTCGAAGCGGTCAATTACTACGATCCGCCTAATCTCACGTACCCGTTCGGCAGTTACATCTGTGTCGTCGATCTCGACAAAGGCACGGGCGAAGTGAAAGTGCGCCGCTTTGTGGCCATCGATGATTGCGGCAACATCATCAATCCGATGATTGTCGAAGGTCAGATACATGGCGGGTTGACGATGGGACTTGGACCAGCGTTGTACGAAGAGATTCAGTACGACGAAAGTGGCAATATCCTGCAAGGCAGTTTCATGAACTATCTGTTGCCGACGGCGGTGGAAACGCCGAACTGGGAGACCGGCAATACGATTACGCCGTCACCGCATCATCCACTCGGTGCGAAAGGCGTCGGCGAGTCGGCGACGGTGGGCGCGCCTGCGGCGATTGTCAACGCGGTGGTCGACGCGATGTGGCATCTCGGCGTGCGGCATATCGACATCCCGATTACACCCGCGAAGGTGTGGAAGCTTTTGCGCGACGCGGGTGTCAAAGAGTGATCATTTTTCATTGATCATTTGATATTTGTCATTGACCATTTGAATTTGTCGTCTGTGCGTATCTCTGTGTTCCTCTGCGGCTCTGCGTCTATAGTGCTTTTACTCCATGTTTACCGCGGAGTCGCAGAGGAACGCAGAGATACGCAGAGTTGAAATCAAGACGCCACCGGGTTTTGGAAAATGACAAATGAGAAATGGAAAATGATATATGACCAATGTCCTTGATCTGTCATCGGAGTTGCGAGAGCGAGAAGAACCTTTCGTTCTTGCAACCGTCGTTGCCTACAAGAGCCCGCAGTCTGCGAAACCCGGCTCGCGCGCGATCATCAGATCTGACGGATCGATCAGCGGCTGGGTCGGCGGCGGCTGTGTGCAACCGATCGTACTGCGTGAAGCGCAACAAGCATTGAGGAGTGGTCAACCAAAGCTGCTCAGCATTAGTCCCGATGCGTCGCACACTGACGATTGGCACGGAGTCGAGTCGTATCGGATGACGTGCGAAGGTGGCGGTTCGCTGGAGATTTATTTGGAACCTTTCCTGCCAAAACCCGAGCTGTTGATTGTGGGAGATTCACCGGTCGCACAAACGGTCGCGAAGCTTGGCGAGATGCTCGACTTCAAAGTGATCACGGATCCGAGCCGGATCAAAGAGTCGACTTATGTGGTGGTAGCAACGATGGGCAATGGCGACGAAGAAGGTTTGCTATCAGTGCTCGGAGCGAAGCCAAAGTATTTTGGTTTGGTCGCGAGCGAGAAAAAGTCGCAGGCCCTTTTTGAATATGCACGCGAGAAGGGTCATACAGATGAAGAAATCAATTTGATTAAGTCGCCTGCCGGACTCGCGCTTGGCGGTGAGACCATGCAGGAAATCGCGTTGAGTGTAATGGCCGAGATCATTCAGCTACGTCGCGCGAGTACAGAGCAACCTGCCGCAGCGAGACAACTACCACTCGCCGTCGAAGCGATCGATCCGATTTGCGGCATGACCGTCGTCACCACGAACGCAAAATACACATCCGAGTTTGAAGGCCGCACGATCTACTTCTGCTGTCTGCGCTGCAAGGAAACGTTCGATCGATCATGAGGAAGTTCATCTCCGGATTGATTCTCGGCGCCGGTGCTTCCCAACGCTTTGGCGAACCCAAACAACTTCTGGCCTTCGCCGGTACAACTCTACTCGCCTGGGTCGTCGACCAAGCACAGCGCGCCGACACGCTCGACGAGACGGTCGTAGTCCTGGGCCGTTCCGCTGCAGAGATCCGCGCTCGTGTCGACTTCGGCAACGCGCGTGTACTTGAGAATCCGGTTTTCACGGAAGGCTGCGCGTCGTCGTATCGCGCGGGTATCGCCGGCATCAATTCGCGGTCAGACGCCATCATGATCATTCTCGGCGATCAGCCAGGCATCACTCCCGAGATCATCAATCGTCTCGCCCACGAATGGCGCGAGTCAGACGCTCTCATCGCAATATGTTCTTACGAAGGCCGCAAAGGTCATCCGCTGATCTTCGCCCGGCCGTTGTTCGATCAACTCGAAACGCTGCACGGTGACAAAGCGGCGTGGAAGCTGGTCGACGCGAACGCGAGCGCCGTGCTCGAGGTGCCGCTCGCACTTCCCTTCCCGGAAGACATCAACACGCGCGAAGACTTCGAACGCATCGTCTCTGCACAAAGGACCGCGACTTGAGAGAAGAAGTTCAACAGATCAAAAGTCTGCTGGAAGAGCAGGTTTACGTAACCGATGCAGCGGTCGCGACAGCGTTGTATTTGTCGATGACACTCGGCAAACCGCTACTCGTCGAAGGTCCTGCGGGTGTCGGCAAAACCGAGATCGCGAAAGTGCTCGCGAAAGCACTCAACACCAAACTGATCCGGTTGCAGTGCTACGAAGGTCTCGATGCGACGACGGCGCTTTACGAATGGAACTATCCGCGCCAGTTGCTGCACATCAAGCTCGACGAGTCGTCACCAACTTCCGAAGCCGAGAAGGAAGCGACGATCTTCAGCGAAGCGTTCCTGCTGAAACGCCCGCTGCTGCAGGCGATCACCGAACACGGCCGCGCGCCGGTTTTGTTGATCGACGAGATCGATCGCAGTGACGAGGAGTTTGAAGCGTTTCTGCTGGAAGTGCTGTCCGATTTTCAGGTGACCATACCCGAGATCGGCACGATCACCGCGACCCATCGTCCGCATGTCGTGTTGACTTCCAATCGTTCGCGCGACTTGTCTGATGCGCTTCGGCGACGCTGTTTGTATCACTGGATCGACTACCCCTCGCTCGAAAAAGAGCTCGCCATCGTGCACGCGCGTGTTCCGGCAATCAGCGAAACGCTATCACGCGAGGTCACGCAGATCATTCAGCAGACGAGGACGATGAATTTGTCCAAAGTGCCCGGTGTGGCGGAGACGCTCGACTGGGCCACTGCGCTCGTCGCGTTGAATGCAACGCAAGTCGATCGCGAAGTGTTGGACGAGACGATCGGTTGTTTCCTCAAAGACGAAGCTGACATCGCTGTTTTCAAAGCTGAACCACGGGTTTACGCGGATGAACGAGAATGATGTTGTCTTGTTGGGCCGTGCTTTGAGGGAACACGGCGTTGCCGTGACGCCGGCAGAGGTTGTCGCGGCGGTCGCTGCGTTTGCTGTAATCGATCAGGCGGATCGCGAGGAAGTGTTTCTGAGTCTGCGCAGCGTCTTCACCGCACGCATTGACGATTTTCCGATCTTCGAAGAGCTGTTTGCCAAATACTGGAAGCGGCTGCCGGAGAAGCACGTCGAACGCGCAGGGTTTTCGAAAACCACTCTAAAGGAACGGCCCGGGGCGCCACAGCGTGGGCTGGCGTACTTTCTCGAGCACTGGTCCAGCTCGCGCGGTGAAGACGGCGAACCGCTGAAGGTTCCGGGTGCGAGTGAAACTGAATCAGCCGCGGCGAAGGACTTCAGCGCCTTTGGCAAAGAGGATCTTGACGAGGTAGCGCGACTGGCGCGTCGCATCGCGAAGCGACTCGCGCGAGACCCGAGCCGCCGCTGGCGTCCCGTCCGACGTGGATCGCGCATCAATTTGCGCCGGTCGCTGCGACAATCGCTGAGCACCGGCGGCGAAGTGATTGCCCTCTCCTTCAAGGAACGAAAACCAAAACGCACGAAGCTTGTGGTGATTTGCGATGTGTCGGGATCGATGGACATTTACAGCCGGCTGCTGTTGCAGTTCATCTACGGTCTGCAAAACAGTTTCGCAAAGGTCGAATCGTTTGTGTTTGCCACGTCGCTGTCGCGCATCACGGGTTATCTGAGAAACAAAACTTACGAAAACGCACTCGAACGGTTGTCGGCGAAAGTGCGCGGCTGGTCGGGAGGTACGCGTATCGGCGAAAGTCTCGCCGCTTTCAATACCGATTGGTTGCGGCGCATCGACAAGCGTACCGTCGTCATCATCCTGAGCGACGGGTGGGACACTGGCGAGCCGGAACAGCTTGCGCAAGCAATGGCGCAGTTGCAGCGACGCGCCGGCCGAGTGATCTGGTTGAATCCGCTACTCGGTAGTTCGAGTTACGCGCCCGCGACGCGCGGGATGCAGGCAGCGCTGCCGCACATCGACGTGTTCGCGCCCGCGCACGATCTCGCGAGTCTGCGGGCGCTCGAAGCGCACCTGGTTTTATGAATGATGGCGGGCCGTTCATTAATGCACGTTGGTCTTCTCTGCGGCAGAGAAGACAAAGTTTTAAGAATGTCGAAAGTTAACGATGGACGAACTGTTCACCGACTTGGAGAAACTGGCGAAGGTCGAGAAGCGTGTGGCAATGGCCACGCTCGTCGGCACGCGGGGGACGAGTCCGAAGCGAGAAGGCGCGAAGATGTGGGTCGGCGAGGAGGGACGCATTCTTGGTTCGGTGACGATTGGCGGGTGCGTCGATGCGCACGTGATAGCGGACGCCGAGAAGGCGCTCGCGCTGTCGCAACCGCGGCTGTTGCAGGTCGATCTTGGTGACGAGGACGCGTGGGAAATGGGGCTGTCGTGCGCCGGTAGTCTCGATGTCCTTATCGAACCGTTCGACCTCAGCACCACGACGCTGATCGATACGTATCGCTCGATTCGAACGGCAATTGAGCAAGGCAAGACAGCAGCAATCGTTACGCCTTTAAAGGACAGCGCTCACAAGCTGCTCGTGTTCGAAGACGGCGCGATCTCGGGCACACTCGGGACCGCGGATCTGAATGATGAAGCGCAGAAGATCGCGCTCGAGCTGATGCGCAAACGCAAATCGGCCACGCTGTCCGTTGGCGAGGCTCCAATCGAGCTGTTTTTTGAAGTACATGGCCCACCGCCGTCGCTGATCGTGTTCGGTGCGGGCCACGTCAGCATGCCGCTCGTCAGTCTGGCACACGATTTAGGCCTCAAGACGATCGTCGTCGACGGTCGCCCACGGTTCGCGACGCGCGAACGTTTCCCCGAAGTTGACGAACTCCTGATCGGCATCCCCTCCGAGATCGCGCAGACGCTTTCATACAACTCGTCGACGTTCGTAGTGCTTACCGCCCACGACTACAAATACGATCTTCCGGTACTGAAAGTGGTCCTGCCTGCCGGCGCCGCGTACATCGGTCTCCTCGGCAGCAAACGCCGCGGCAAAGCCATCAAAGACTTTCTGAAAGAGAGCGGGATCGACGAAGCGTTACTGGATCGACTGCATGTCCCGACGGGTCTCGACATCGGCGCCGACAGCGCCGCCGAGATCGCTTTGAGCATACTCGCGGAAGCGGTCGCGATTAAGAGTGGGCGTCGCGGCTCATCGTTGCGAGAAAGAGAATAGCGACGCGATGGCCACGCTCTACAGTGCGAAGCTTCTGGACCACTTTCGCCATCCACGCAACTACGGCGCACTCACCGCGCCCGACATCAGTTACGAAAGCTTTAATCCACTTTGCGGCGATCGCATCAGGATCGAAGTGAAGCTGGCAGGTAATGAGGTGAAGGAAGTGCGGTTCAAGGGCGACGGATGCGCTATCAGTATTGCGGCGGCTTCGTTATTGACTGAACTGCTACTCGCGTCGAAGACGATTACGTTAGTCACAGACGACCAACTCATCGCAGCACTCGAAAGCGACATTAAACCCGCGCGGATTCAGTGCGCCCTGCTGCCGCTCGAAGCCCTTCGCGCCGGATTCAAAGCTTACGATCCAACTCTTTAATATTGATTTTCTTTCTAGAGTCTCGCGCCAGCGGCAGATCAGCGGAAAGATGATTTAGAGTCCGACTCGTCGTTCTTCGGCGGATCCGGGTAACGATCGCGGCCTTCTTTTATCTTTCGCGCGAGGAAGCTCACGACCGCGTACCCGGCAATAAACGCGACGATCCACGCCGCCCACATCATCCACTTGTTTGCGATAACGTCACCTCCCGTTCGTCAGCAAACGCCACCAACTGGACACCGGGACAATCCGGACACTCGCCCTCATCCATTACAAACTGCACCGCACACCGCGGGCAATACGCAACCGAATCACCTTCCTGCATCACCGCACCGGGCAAGCCCTTGAATCTATCGACACGCTCAACCAGCCCGAGGCAACAGTTCAGTTGTTGCGCACCCATCCAGCCGATCGTCTCTGCGGCTTTCTGGTCGGCGATCTCGTGCGTGAGCGGATGCTGCAGATCGCGCACCACATCACGCACGAACACTTTATCGCCTGGTCCAGCCAACACGCTCGCAACCGCAACCGGACTGAACTGCGACAGCAGATTCTTCGTGAGCACATCCGGTGCCCGCAACGCGACAGGCGGACATAGAATCATCTTCAACAGGTTCTCGAATCGCTCCTGCGACTCGGCCGGATAGAACTTCCGGTGCGCTCGATAAAACAGAAACGCGATCTGCCAGGCCAACAACACCATCCCAGCAGCAATCGGGATGATTAGGCGTTCCAACCCGAACAAGTTGACAACGACTGGCGTCGCCACAAACAGGAACACGAAAAACAGCGAGCACATCCAGCGAATTGGCCCGATCGTCTCTTCCGCGTCGGTCCAAACACGCTTCGCCGCTGACGCGTCAAACTGTTTCGCAATCCAGGAAGTGATGAGCGACTCGCGGCGGGTAGGCTTCGCTTCCTTGGCACTCGTGATGAACTGAGCGAGCTCTTTTGCCTGTTTCGCAGTCGCGCACTTCGCGAACTTCCGCCCGTCGATCACCAAAACCGATCCATCCGTGTTTACTTCGGTTATGTCTGAGAAAGGAAGGAACT
>DATJKO010000277.1:0-4374 GCA_035491355.1 Pyrinomonadaceae bacterium | reverse complement strand
AAAGCTCGCCTGCCGGAAGGACGTTTCAGCCACACTTGCGAGTTCACCGACTTCTCTTCCGCCGCGAACAAGCGTTACCTGATCGTCGGCGGACGACAGAGCGCGTTCGAGTGGGCGGCACTACTACTCGAAGCCGGAGCGCGCGCGATCTTCATTTCACATCGTCACGACACGCCGGCGTTTGCCGAATCAGACTGGTCGTGGGTAAATCCGCTCGTCGATGGAATGGCTGCAAACCCAAACTGGTTTCGTCATCTCTCGCAAACTGAGAAGGATGCGGTTAGTCGAAAGCAGTGGGCCGAAGGCCGCTTGAAGTTGGAGCCGTGGTTGGGACCGCGTCTCGCCAGCAACCACGTGAAGATTCTGCCCAACACTGAAGTTGCGAGTTCAGTCGAGCGGGATGGCGAACTAGTCGTAAAGCTCAGCAACGGAGAAGAGATCGTCTGCGATAAGGTCATCTTCGCGACGGGTTATAAAGTCGACATCTCGCGCGTTCCCGTCTTGTCGTCGGGGAACATTCCGGATCAACTCGAAACGCGTAGCGGTTTTCCGGTGCTCGACGATCACCTGCAAACGTCAGTGCCGGGGCTCTTCATCACCAGCATGCCGGCGATTCAGGACTTTGGTCCATTCTTCGGTTTCACGATCGCGGTTCGCGTCTCAGCAAAACTGATCTGTGAGGCAATCGTCGCTCGCAGCAGAACTGCGGCGTAAGCGTTTAAGTTTTTCGGGAAAGCCGAGCGATGGCATGGGCGAGCTCAGTCAGATTGATCGGCTTCGAAAAGTGTAATTCGTAACCCGCGTTCAGCGCCTTCGACTCGTCAATGGCGCCGGCGTAACCGGTAAGCGCGATTGCGGGGATTCGGTTCCCGTCGCGTTCCCCCCGGCGCAGCTCGCGCATGAAATCGTAACCGTCCATTTCCGGCAAACCGATGTCGGAAACGATCACGTTCGGCTGCCACTCGACGATGGTTTGCAGTGCGGCTGTAGCGGAGTCACTCACCCTAACTTCGGCGCCGTATCTCATCAACGCGAGCGTGATCAGGTCGCGAGTGTCCTGCTGATCGTCAACCGCAAGGACTCTCAAGCCGCTGAGCAAAGTTGGCGGTGCATCCTCTTCCAAAGCATGAGCGTGCGGCTTCCAACGTGAATCGGCGAACTGGTTACTCTCGTCCGCATTCGTCGTGTCCGCCGGTCCCATGATCGGGAGTCGGATCGTAAACGTGGCGCCCTTGCCTGCCCCCTCACTCACCGCTCGGACCTCTCCGCCATGCAGTTCGACGAGACTGCGAACGATCGACAACCCGACGCCCAGGCCCCCGTGTTTTCGCCGCGCGGACGTGTCGGCCTGTCTGAACCTTTCGAAGATAAACGGCAGGAAGTCTGCCTCGATGCCTTCACCCGTATCGCTGATCTCGATTTCAAAACTAGAGCCCCTCACTCGTGCTTGCACATCCACCCGGCCGTGCTTTGGCGTGAACTTGACTGCGTTCGAAAGCAAGTTCCAGATCACTTGCTGAAGACGCACTGCTTCGCCGATAACGAGCCCTCGATTGTGTTCGATCGTTGCAGAGATCTCGATCTCCTTCGCCAACGCCGTCGGACGAATCGCGTCGACTGCCGCTTCGACTACGACTGCGGCATCGATTGGCTGCGGTTCAAGCTGGAGTTTGCCGGTGATGATGCGCGAAACGTCGAGTAACTCGTCGATGATCGCGCGCTGCGCCGACGCGTTGCGATCGATGACGTTGATGCCGCGAGCGCGATCGCTTTCGCTCAACGCACCGCTCTTGAGCAAATGAGTCCACCCAACGATTGCGTTGAGTGGCGTGCGCAATTCGTGCGAGAGCATCGCCAGAAACTCGTCCTTAACCTGGTTTGCGATTTCCGCGCTCGCGCGTGCGTGTCGTTCGAGCAGGATGAGCTCTTCGAGTCTCTCCGCGGAACGCTGACGCTCATTTTGAAGTTTGATATGCGACTCGACCCGCGCCAACAACTCGCGCGCGGAGAACGGCTTCGTCAGGTAGTCGTCCGCACCAGCTACGATTCCTTCAACTTCCGATTCTTCGCCCGCACGCGCTGAGAGCAGGATTATCGGAATGGTTCGCGTCTGCGGATCGCTACGCAAGGCATGCAACAAACCGAAGCCGTCGAGCTTCGGCATCATCACGTCAGACAAGATTAGATCGAAGCTTCGTTCGCGTGCGGCTCGGAGCGCCGCTTCACCGTCGGTGACCGCTTCGACGTCATATCGCGCAGCCAGCAAACGTCGCACATACTCGCGCATGTCGGCGTTATCATCGGCCAGAAGAATCCGCGGGCGGATACCGGTTTGCAATTCAGGAAGTACCGAGAGTGTCTCGTGGTGCCCGTCAACCGGTAGCCACTTCAAAACCTCATCGACGTACGCTTCGCCACGCAAGCTGGTCGAAACGAGCGTCTTCGCACCACCGACACGATCCGCGGGCAGGTGATCTGTTCCGACCGGAATACTCACAGTGAACGTGCTGCCCTGTTGCATTTCACTCACGACGCTCACGGTACCGCCGTGCAACTTCACCAGTTCCTGGACCAGCGCGAGCCCGATGCCCGATCCTTCGTAACTCCGCCCCTGCGCGCCTTTGACGCGATGAAAACGTTCGAACAGATGTTGCAGCTCTTCAGCAGGAATACCCGTGCCGGTATCGCTCACCGCCAGTTCAACTTGTTTGCCCTTTTCCTTCAGCGAGATCTTGATCTCGCCGTCAAACGTAAACTTGAAAGCGTTGGACAGAAGGTTGAAAACGATCTTCTCCCACATCTCGCGATCGACATAAACCGGCACGGTCAACGGTTCACAATCAACCGTGAGCTTCAGCCCGGCAGTCTCGATTGCCGAACGAAATAGACTCGCTAGTTCCTGCGTCAACGTACATAGATCGAGACGTTCGTAAACCGCTTCGATACGGCCGGCCTCGATGCGCGAGAAGTCGAGCAACGTGTTGACGAGCTTCAACAGTCGGACGCTGTTGCGGTGGGCCACATCGAGCCGTTCGCGGACGTCTGGCAGCAGTGCGGTGTTGGTCAGCGCCTCTTCGAGTGGACCAAGCATCAACGTCAGCGGCGTGCGAAACTCGTGACTCACATTTGAGAAGAACGTCGTCTTCGCACGGTCGATCTCGGCGAGTGCTTCGGCTCGTTTGCGTTCTTCCTGGTACGCGCGCGCGTTCGCGATCGCGGTGCCAACGTGACCGCCAATCAGATCGAAGAAGCTGCGATAGTCGGCGTCGACGACCCGGCGCGGACTCAGTCCGGCAACCAGAAACCCCGTCGGCTTCACCACACCTGGCACGGCGATCGGAAGGACGTACGCTTCTTCCGGTGACTCCGGCCATGGGCCACCGGGCAGCTGACCGAAACGAGTCGTTAGATCGGAAACAACCACGCCCGCATCTGACTTCAATACCGAAGCAAAAGGCCACGCAGCCGACTCATTCAACACGACCTGCTCGGGAATCGTTGCTGTCGCTTCATTGAAACCAGTCGTCGCGATGAGACGAGCGTTTTCCGCTTTCTCGTCCAGCAGGTAAAGCAGCGCAAACGGAACATCGTAGGGATTAGCGTCGAGCGCGCGGGCAGCTGCTTCGCATGCCTCTTCGGCCGACTTCACTTCCATGACCGTCCGACCAAGGTCGCGAAGTGTTCGCAGACGCCGCTCGTTGATGACCTGCCCCGTCGTCTCATAACACGCGCAAAAGATTCCCG
This sequence comes from Pyrinomonadaceae bacterium, assembly GCA_035491355.1. GTDB lineage: Bacteria > Acidobacteriota > Blastocatellia > Pyrinomonadales > Pyrinomonadaceae > PSRF01. Next base: position 630 of record DATJKO010000277.1, on the reverse strand, counting down.
GCACTCCACCCGCGTCGCGAATCGGACTGTAAGAAAAGGTGAAGTAGTTTTCCTCGCGCGGGATGTTGCGTTCCATCACGAGCAAGAGATCCTCCGACCACGTCGCGACTCCCGTCCTAAAAACACCTTCGAGCATCGGGCCCACTGTCGACCAGATCTCTTTCCAGCAGTCTTTGCCGCACCGGCCCAACCAGCCTGGATGTTTCGTGACGCCGAGCACGGGGATGTACCCGTCGTTATAAAACATCGTGTACTCGGGATTGCCCCACCAAATCACGATCGGGTACCGCGAACCGATACAGATCGACACTGCCGTCTTCAAACTCTGCGGCCATTCGGCAGCGGGTCCAACCGGGCTGGTGGACCAGTCGAACTCGCGCATGCGCGCGCCCATTTCGCCACCGCCGCTAAGAAAACTGAGCTCAGGTGAAGCGGACGTGTCCTCGGGATCCTTCTTAGGTGTGGAACTCATGCTCGGGTTTCATTGGGGGAAAACCGACCTCGTGAAACTACGCAAAAGCGTCTCAATCGGGGGGAAAACATTAGAAACCGTTCAGATATTTGTTGTCAATCGCTATTTAACGACCGGAGCACTCAGGTACTCATCCATGGCGCGATGGATCTTGTCGG
>DATJKO010000276.1:0-6218 GCA_035491355.1 Pyrinomonadaceae bacterium | reverse complement strand
CCAGGCCATCCTGTAACGGATCGGATTGCGAGATGCGCGGGAAGAAGATCGCGGCGTTGCGCGCGTCCTGACCGCTGAGCGCGAAACTGTTGATGCCGGTCACCGCGGTCGCGACGCTGGTCCAACCGCTGGGCGGATCGACAATCAACACCGCCCGGCGTTCGACACACAACGAAAGCGCGGCGCTCAGCACGGCCGCACTAACGTCGACGGTGCGGGTGAATGGCGTGATGCAGAGCAGGTTGAAGATGTCTGTCTTCCGTAACGCGTGCACACCGGTCTTCGCATTTTGATCTCCGAGATAATCGGCTTCCGCCAACACTGCGCCCTCTTCACCATCCGTGTTGGCTTGCGTGAAGCTGCCGGCCGGTGCGTTGTCAGCGAAGGGATCACCGTTCGGAACGTCGGGGTGTGGCGGCGCCGGGCGCGTTGCAGGCGCAGCGCCCTGAACGCGCACGAGTGATGACGATTGCGACAACACCTTGTCTGTTCTGCGGGGTGAATTAGCATCAACCGACAGGTTCAGGAAACGCTCTTCGGCGCCGGTGCCCGTGTCGCGAATGGCAAGGTTGAAAACGTTTGCGTCTGTCGGATGATGAGTCACGCGAACCCGCAGTCGTTCACCCCAAACACCGGGGCTCGCAGCGACCAGCGTGGCGCCACCCGGAAGCCCGATCGTTGCCGGTACTCCGTTCGACAATCTAACGATGATGGCCTGACTTCCGCCGTTCAGGTAGAAGTCGCGCACGGCATAACTCATGGTGCTGTCGAGCGATAACCCACCGAACACACGTTCGTAGTCAGCGAAGCTATTGATGACGACGGGATCTTCAACTGGACCACGTCTCGCGGCGCCGACGAACGCGGCGACCGAGGTGGCGACACCAGTGATGGTCCTAACACCGCTGGGAATCTCCTCGACGTACACGCCTGGATAGGTCAGTGCACTCGGCATAGTTGTTACCTCCTATTGGTGTTGCGGCGCGGGTAGGGAACCGGCGACTGCAAACTTTCTAAGAATCGTTGCTTGTTAAAATGCGAGATATCTCTTCCTGCTTCTCGCGGTTGAGCCAGTAGTAAGGCGGCAAACCTGGACGCCGGCGTTCGACAACCAACCCTTTGGAAACGAGTTGGGCGATGCTGGCTTCGATCTGGAAATACTTGCGCTCGGTCCATTCCTTCAACAGCCACCACTGTGCGATGCCATCCAGCGTGTCCTTCGCGTCCGGGTGGACTTGGAGGTAATGGAGGATGGCTCGCGTGATTTCGGGTTCCTGTTGCGACCGAATGCTCACTCATCGAATCTTTCTGTCCAGCCACGGTGCGAGCGTCAACCGGCTAAGAGCACGCGCGATGCCAAAGCAGAATGTGCGGAAAACTTAGGAATTCTTAGGTTGGACCAGTGTGAGGTGGGACTTCTTTGCCGCACCATGCGGGGCGTAGAAGTTTACTTTGCGCAAAGATGCAAAGGCGCAAGAAAACCAGGCTCAAGTTCGTATCTTTGCGTCCTGGCGACTTTGCGGGAGAAAAGCGATCCAGATGCGAACGCAAATTTGTGGCGCTTTAGTGGCGGGTAGTTTTCGTCCCGTCACTGGGCCGCGATCGACACATTCTGCCGCGTTGCTCATGAGCCGTTGTGTTTCGCGATGCGGTGTTTCTTGATCAAGCGACCAAGGGCGCGGCGATCTTTGCCGGCTTCGACGGCGGCGTGCGTGACGTTGCCCTGGTGTGTGCGCAGTAGTTCGGTCAGATACCGCTTTTCAAAGTCAGCGATGACTGACGCTTTTCGTTGCGCGAAGGAAGCGGACTGGGAGTCAGCGAATTGTTCGGCGTGGGGAATCGTCAGGTCGCGCGGTTGGAGTAACTCCGATTCGCAGACCGCAAGTTGTTTGATGACGTTCTCCAGTTCGCGAACGTTGCCGGGCCAGGTGTGACGGCCTAAGGCCGCGAGGATGTTCGCGCGGAGTGGCTCGGTTTTGCGCCCGGCGCGTGCTGAGTAGTTCTTCCAGAAGTGTGAAGCGAGGAGAGGGATGTCACCGGGTCGTTGTCGCAGTGGCGGCAGTGCGAGTGCGATCACGGCGAGGCGGTAATAGAGGTCTTCACGAAACGTGCCGTTCTGGATCTTCAACGGCAGTTCGATGTTCGTCGACGCGAGTATCCAAACGTTCGCTTGTTTTGGTTTGGCGGAACCCACCGGGTAATAAATCTGATCCTGGAGGAAGCGCAGTAATTTCACCTGGCTGGCGAGACTCAGTGTTTCCACTTCGTCCAGAAACAACGTTCCGCCTTCGGCTTCAGCGATCAGTCCCGGCTGGCCATTGACGGCGCCGGTAAACGCACCGCGCCGATGACCGTAGAGTTCGCTTTCAAAAAGATCGAGCGGAATCGCGCCGCAATTCACCGGCAGAAACGGTTTCGCGGCACGCGGACTCGAGTAGTGCAGCGCTCGGGCAAATCTTTCCTTGCCTGTTCCTGTTTCGCCGGTCAGCAACACGGTGGAATCGAAACGCGCGACGATCGGGATCCGACGTCTCAGGCTGACAAACTTCGGGTCCTCACCGATCAGTTGGGCCAACGCGCACGCCTGCGACGCTTCCTGCACCGCTGTACGACGATGCCCTCTCTCAATCAGTCGCTGCACGCGAAACAGCAGTTCGTTTTCATTGAACGGCGCGAAAAGGAAGTCGTGCGCAAATTCGATCGAACCGTTGAGTTTCGTTGCCGCGTCTGCGGAACTGCTCACGATCAGCAACGACGTTCGAGCGTCGAGCGATTTCAGCATTTGCGTCGAGAGCGCGTCGTTGGACCAGATGAGGATCACAACCTGCGGGACTTTGTCTGCCGCCATAAACTCCGAAGGAATCCCGTGCGCGACAGTTACGGAGAATGCGGCCTCGCGTTTAAGCGAATCTGTGATCGACGAGCAGAGCGGGAGTTCTGCCGGGGGCGTAAGGATGAGGATATTGGTTCGCACTAATATTTCTCGCTGTTTCGGTGTCCGCGACTGTTCGTTGCAGACGGTGGCGCCTCAGTGCTGTGTTTGGTCTATTTCAAACGAATAACTTTCGGCGGCCCTTTGGGGGAATTCCGTAGAGACGTGAGTTTCAAAGAAGCCCGGGCGGAGCATTGGATCACAAGACAAAAAGGGAAGGTCTCACGGTGTCGGGAGAGGTCGCGAGGTGACCTGCTTCAGGATTGATCCGTGATCTCAGTCCCGTTAATTGAACAACGCGGGGAACCATATTCGAGGTCGCCCCAAATGTCAACATTTTCAGCCTGTTGATATGAGGGTCCAAGGGTAGTTCGTTTCAGCTCAATGAAACGTTTTCCGAAAAACCTGCATTTAGGGATGAACGGTCTAAAAACAGAATCCGCCCGCGGAGGATTTGACGAATGACTTTCACCCCACGCAGCAAACGTAACACGACCCGGCTGGTCTCAGTTCTCATCGCAGCCGGGATCGTGTTTGCGGCCTTGATATTCTTCTTTTACCCAGTCAGCCACGCTCAGAGTGTTAACCCTCCCACCGCAACCGTTGATCCAATCAAGCCGGCGGCGGTTAAGGTGCAGATTCTTGATAAAGACAAGAAACCCGACCCGACTACTGCCGCGCTCGTGAAATTCGCAGTGTCCGGCTCAAACGAGGTCGGCGCCACGGGCGACGCTGAAGCCAACGTTACGTTTACTCCAACTCCGAATCTGGCTGGTAAACAGTCGTTTCAGCTCCTCAACAAAGATCGCGCAGCGATTAACGGGGATGGGGGTAAACCGCTGACCGTAGAAGTCGACTATCCCGCGCCGGCTGCGGTTTCGGCCCCCACGCCTGACATCTCGTGGATTGAGAGATTCAACGCGGAAGTTCGTCGAAACAATATTGCCAATTGGACGGAGTATCGATGGTTGGTCATCATCGTGTTCTCACTTTCTTTGGGTGCCTTTGTCTTCACGATGGTCAAGGGCATCCTGCGTTCGAAATCGACCTTCCGTACGCCAACAGGATTGCCGGTAGGAACATTCAGGGCCATTCTTGCTTACACCTTGGTCTTGTTACTCGGCTTCTACGTCCTCACCAGTCTGTTGGTAGTAGCACTTGTTCCTCCTCCTGATTTCTTGCTCGGCATCGTCGCGACGGTCGTAGGCTTTTACTTCGGCTCGCGCACCGGAGACGAAGGATCGCTTGATGCGAGTGCCGGTAGTGTTCGTGGGATCGTTCGCAAGAATTCGAGTCCGGTGAGTGGCGCGCTGGTGAAGTTCAGAGCAGCAGACGGCACCGAACCTTACAGCCGGATCACGGATGTCGACGGTCGCTTTGATCTACGAGGAGCGAAACCCGGGAAGTACAAAGTGATCGCCGAAACGAAGACTCCGCCCGCGAGTGCCGAAACGGAAGTAACAGTAGCTGAAGGATCAGATCACGAGATCGAGATCACGATGAAGCAGCCAACCGGCGGCGCTGGCGGCGGTGCTGGTGCAGGCGGCGGTGCTGGTGGGGGTGCTGGTGGGGGTGCAGGTGCAGGTGGCGGTGCTGGTGCAGGCGGCGGTGCTGGTGCAGGTGGCTAAAGCAAAATATGAGTAAGAACATCGATCATCGGTTCACAAACGTGACGGACTACGCTTCTCACGAACGGTTCGGTCCTCACACAGACGACGAATCGGGACAACTCGGTTCGTCGTCGGACCGTCTTTAACTTCCGAGACCTTAGACTCTGCGCGTTTCGGCACTCTGCCGCGAAGATACGCACCTCTGCGGACTGGCTGATTAGCGGCTATGCCGCCCCGATGTGAGGCGAGGCTCTGCCTCGCCGGTAGATGGCCCCTCCAAGACTGGGCATAGCCCCGATTACTTTTAAATGTTTGCGGCGGGGCGAAGCCCCGCCTCACATCGGGGCGGCGAAGCCGCAGATCATCGCGCCCACTGAAACTGGAGTTTTCGCGCAACGATCAGCGGCCTGCCGAATGGCCCGACCAGCTTGAAGTTGGAGACTAACTTAACGACTCCCGACTAATGAATCGTCATCCCATTCTCACCTAATCCCGAACCCGATCCCGTCTCGTGACGTGAGCGCAGGCGCTCGCCGCCGTGACCGCTCATCCCGGTTTCAGAACTACCTTGATGCAGTTGTGCGAACTTCTAGATTTGTAACCACAGATTACACGGAGAATCCGGTAATCTGTGGTTTCCCTGAGGCAATTACTTCACGCACTGTCGCGGGCGCATGAACTTCGAAAAAACGTAGTTCGCAACGTTTGTTCCGACGGACTGCCCGGCAACGTTGTCGAACGTGAAGTGAATGCCGCCATAAACACGAGCGCGTGCTTGTTCGTCGGCCATTGCGCCGAAACCTGCGTACGAACGAGTCGCACCGCCTGCTCCATTCCACGTGTGATCGAACCGAATATCGTCACGTCCAAAGAACAACGCGAGGATCGTCGACTGCGACGTGCCGATTGCCGACATGTTTCCGGCGTACGATGGGTACGGCGGAGTCGGAATCAACGACGACCACGCCGGATCGGGCAACGTAGCTGCATTCCCGTCTTCGTCGGCGCGACGAATCGCCGTGATCGGCCGCCACAATCCATGTTGGAACTTGCTGGCAAACGTGGTTTGCAACGCGTCGTGAAGCGAGATGTTTGTCAGTGCAAACAAACGCGCTTTTTCAACGGTCGAGATCTCCTGGGCCAGCGAAACAGTACGCGCAACGTTGTTCCAAACGAGCAGGAAGTTCGTTGGCGTATTAATGTTGGCCCACAGCCGTGCGACCGCAGTTTGATCGGCAGTGCGGGTTAGACTGTTCACGGCACCGAGTTCCTTCACCTCATTCAAGTCGGCAGCATATTGCGCGCTCGTCATCGCCGGTGGCGGGTTCGGAGCAAACTGCGTTGCCGAAGTGATGGCGAACGGAACTACGGACGGGTAATGCGTAAAGGTTGCCGCCGCATTCGCCGGAGGCGTTGGTTGCCAGTTACCCGGAGTGGTCGGCAATGTGTATGGCGGCGGCGTAACGTTCCAGCCATCGTTCGCGCGGGCAGCGAGCATGCGCTCGGCAACTATTTGGCCCACGCGAATTCCTTGCTGAGCTCGATTGGCTTCGATGCCCTGAAGCGACATCGCGAGTTCTGCGTCAAAGATCGCAACGCGTGTCGGATACAAACCCGCCAACACATCGCGCGCAGCCTGTGCGGCGGCAGCTTCGATCGAAGCGTTTTGCGATCCT
>DATJKO010000275.1:0-3010 GCA_035491355.1 Pyrinomonadaceae bacterium | reverse complement strand
GTGAGTATTCGACGATCAGCTTCTTCGGTTCGTCCTGCAAATCCATCAGATCGAGCAATTCTTTCGACCGGTGCGCAATCTCGTTGGTCGGTACCCCGTACATCCGTCCGGTAAACGACAACATCTCAGCGCCCGTCAATCGCTCGAACAAATTGAGGTCTTCAGGCACAACGCCGATTCGCCGCTTCACCTCCATCGGCTGTGAGCTGATGTCGAAACCAAGCACACGCAGTTTGCCACTCGTCGGCGCAAGCAGACCGGTAAGCATCTTGATGGTGGTGGATTTTCCGGCGCCGTTTGGTCCAAGGAAACCGAAGAAGCTGCCGCGATTCACCTGTAGATCGATGTTATCGACGGCGACAAAATCGCCAAATTGCTTTACGAGCGAAAAGGTTTCGACTGCCCGGGTCTCGGTCATGAATCAGTGATCTACAACGACGACAGATGATATATGAAAACCGCCCTTGCAGAAAGACTCTTTAAAACTCCACTTTTCGGGTCTGGCAAGATTCTCTGCGTAACTTTGCGTTAACTCTGTGTCCTCTGCGTTAGGCATAACGGTGTGCAAATCATTTACCGCAGAGACGCAGTGCTACGCAGAGTTTCGCAGAGAAGGGCAGCATGGGTAACTCACAGACTTTTTCTGCAAAACCCTGAAAACCCTCCTATCCACGCAACAATTCACGCGCGTTATCTGCGCGGACACACTCGGGCAGTTTTCGATGGGTGCTCATGAGGAACGCATTCGAGCTCGATTGCAGCGCGTTGCCGTGAGTGGCGGCGAGACGAACGAAGCGGCCAAACGGAGACCAGCCATAGTAATAACCGTCTTTCAAACTGATGAGGATGTCTGCGGTGTGCTCGACGCGTGGGGTGAATATTGATTTGTGTAGATTAGCGAGCACGTCCGGGTAGCGATGTCTGTTCGTCTTTTCGAACAACACGGCGTCGTCGACGAATCCACCTGAGTTGAGCACTGATTCCAATTCGAGCGGGTCGCCGTTCTTGTTGACGTAGCGATACTCATTGTCGCGGTGGTCGATGCGAGCGCGACCGCGTTCGCCTTCGACAGCGACTGCCGAACCGTCACGATAGACAACGAAGTCCACGCCTTCGATCTCGATGATCTCGCGTGCGGCCGCTGGTACGAACTCTGCATCACCGCAATAAACCGCCGCGTAACTACACAAACCAAATGCAGGAATCGAAAGCGCGCGGCGACTGCTGTCCGCCAGCCTTGAGCTAACTTGAAAACCACGTCGCTGAAGTTCCGAGGTGAGTGGTACGCGCTTATTCTCTTCGAGATTCATGCCGTGATCCGAAAAGACAACGATCTCGGTCTCCTTGCCGCAGTATGCCTTGATCTCTTTGAGGATCTTGTCGAGCGATTCAAGCGCGACGTTTAGTCGTTCCGGACCTTGCGCGTGTAGCAGTCCGTCTGTTGCTTTGAGGAACGCGAAGTAATCGCGGTTCTGCGGCGCGGCGCGAAAGCGTTCGCGAAAGCGCTGCATGTCGGCGCGCCAGACGCGTTCGGGGGCGACATAAATCAGAAACTCAAACGGAAGCGGTTCCTGGTAATCGAGGTCGTCCATGTAAGACGAGGGAATCTTGTCGGGCGTGCGACGTCCAAGATACTTCCGGATACCGCCGCGCAATTCACCCGCGCGTCGATCGAAGTACAAGCTCTCGTAACCAGCCGGTGGCGTTGCGCCAAACATCGCCGAGAGCGCGACGTTGGTCATCGTGGGGAACGGCGACAAGAGCCGCGTCGGTGGACCAAAGGCATCGAAGAGTCCGCGCTCTTTCGCGGCTAGGATCAACTTGTGAGGCACGCCGTCGAGACACAGTAACAAGCGGCGCGGGCGTACCTGGTTCGGAGACTTGGTTGCGGAGTCATTTGCGCGAGTCAAAGCGCCTCCGATCTGTAGGCTTTCTGTAACCCACGTTTGGCTTCATCGTGCGCGTCGTAAACATTGGGCCGCGTCAACACTGTCTTGTACTGCGTGAGCGCTTCCTCACGCTTGCCGCCAACGTCGTACGCCCGCGCCGCGTAGAGATGGGCCATCGTCACGAGTCCCTCTTCCGCACGTTCGACTTTCGTCGCCGCTAGAAACTCTTTCGCCGCCCGCTCGTGATAGCCGGCCAGCAACAGAACTTCGCCGTACTTGAAATGGATCAAATCCAGCGCTCGCGACGCGTCGCGGACGTTACGATCGCGTAGCAGTTCGTCAAAGACAGCGAACGCCTCTTTTTCCAACTGCACGGCGGCCATCAAGTCCTTCTCTTTGCGTTTCACTCCTGCCTGGGCCACGAGGGCGTCGGCAGTTTCGAGTCGCAGCAGATAGTTGCGCGGATACTTCGCGCTGAGCTCCCGGGTTAGCGTCAGCACGTCGTTGAAGCGCTTCTCGCGGGTATAGAGCAGGATTAAAACAGACTTCGCGTCGTCCTGTGCCCAGCGGCCTTCTTTCGCCACCTGTTCGAGCATTGCCAGACCACGCTTCTTCGAGCCGCGATAACCGGTCGCGCCTGCGAGTATCTTCACCGGCAGCGGCAACGAACCGACGACGTATTCGTACAGACCGATCGTGATCTGCGCGTCGATGTATTTCGGATCGAGTTTCAGCACTTCGCGATGATGATCGACGGCGTCGTTGCCGTCGCGTAGCGCAGCGAAGTGACGCCGCTCGACTGCTTCTTCAAACGATGCTTTCAGCCCTTCGGTGTTGGCCAGGAAATCGAGTGCTTCTACGTTCTTCGGTTCCTGTTTTAGTTTCGCTTCGGCGAGCTGTCGAGCCTGGCGCGTGAGATTGCGAAACTCCGTCACGATCTTAGGATCGACTTTGTCGTCGCCGCTGGCGTAGAACGATTCGTTGCTGTAAAGCGATGATTGCAGACGCCGCGATTCGTAAAGCGTCTTGATCCAGACGCGCGCCGCGAGTAGTTGATAGCCGCCGGGATGGTTGGGGAGGAGCCGGACGATCTCTTTAAAGTCGCGTTCCGCTTTGTCGTA
>DATJKO010000274.1:0-4604 GCA_035491355.1 Pyrinomonadaceae bacterium | reverse complement strand
ATCATCCCGCCGGTCGCATAGGCAAACGACTCACGCTTCGGGTTGCGGATCTGATGCACACCAACGGTGAAAACCCGACGATCGCCACCGGATCTTCATGGGTTGAAGTCGTGCGTGCGATTAGCAAAGGCGGACTCGGCGCGGTCTGCGTTGTCGATCCGCAAGGCCGCCTCGCCGGAATCATCACTGACGGTGACCTGCGGCGCGCAATCGAACACACGAATTCAGATGAACTCGCCGAGCTCACCTGCGACGACTTCATGACGCGTCAGCCGGCAGTCGCCACGCAGGACCTTCTTGCCTTCGACGCTTTGCGTCTGATGGAAGATCGACCTTCACAAATCTCAGTCTTGCCAGTGGTTGATGAGGATCAGAACTGCGTGGGACTAATTAGAGTGCACGACATCGTTCGCAGTGGTCTTTAACGACGCCACTAGCACCGGCATGTCGACGATGTCCCACGCGGATCGCACGCGCAGGAGTTTCGACATCAAACCAGCGTGCATGATGTGACCGCTGCGCTCCGCGACGACCTTACCCATGATCGGCATTCCCAACAGCGCGAGGTCACCGATTATGTCGAGGATCTTGTGTCGCACAAACTCATCGCGAAAGCGCAGACCTGTTTGATTCAACATCCCGTCCGGTGTCAAGACGATCGCGTTATCGAGTGATCCACCGCGAATAAGGTTCGCGCGTCGCAGCGCTTCGATCTCTTCAGTGAAACCAAACGTACGCGCTGACGCGATATCACGACTGAACGCGCCGTCGCTCAACTCCACAAACAAACTCTGCACGCCAATCAGCGGGTGAGAGAAGTCGATCAAACAATCGATCTGGTAAGTGTCGGCCGGTTCGATGCTGATGCGTCGATTGCCTTGTTCGAAAGTTACTCGCTCCCGCACCAGTAACGCACGTCGCGCGAGTGGCTGCTCGACGATCCCGGCGCGCTCGATGATCTCGGCAAAGTCCTCAGCCGAGCCGTCCATGATGGGAATCTCGAGATTGTCGACTTCGATGAAGACGTTGTCGACGCCGAGTCCACGGAGCGCGGCCAACAAGTGCTCGACGGTGGAGAGCATCACGCCGGTTCGCATCAACGTGGTGGCATAGCCGCAATGGGCCACCGATTCGACTGTCGCGGGGATCTCAAAACCGCCGAGGTCTGTACGGCGGAAAACATAACCGGTGTCAGGTGGGGCAGGGGCCAAACGCAGGTGGACCGGAACGGCTGTGTGCAGTCCTATCCCATGAGTTTCGACCGGAGATTCGAGCGTGGTCTGTTTGATCAAAAGTCGGGCGCCCTTATGTCAGGTGATCCATGCTGCGGTCAATAACTTGTGCAACCAACGTGCCTGTTGGGAATCGAGTATATCCGAGCAATCCGGAACGTGGTGTTGCACCAGTGCCACACATCGGGAATTTCCTGACGAGATCTCGCCACACAAAGTAATTGAATACACCGATTCGCTGGAGTACACTCGCGGCAAGTAAACCCGTCGGGACGCGTAGCTTTTCGGCGTAGTGTTTGAGAAACAGCGCTTTCGCACCATAACTTCGTGGTTGAAAGAAACGCGACGCCAGCGCTCCGAAGAGCAAAGAGAGTGGAGTACCTCGATTCCGCTCTCATGGAGAAACCGCGATGCCAGACCTCGAAATCACGTGTTCGGAGTGCAACACTCCTTTCACATTTACGGAACGAGAACAGGAGTATTACAGGGAACGTAATCTGACTCATCCAAAACGCTGTAAGCCATGCCGAGATGCAAGGCGGGCCAACTTCGGTGGCGGACGAGGACAAACAGGTGAGCGTCAACGATTCGACATCACGTGCGACCAGTGCGGCAAGAACGACTCCGTGCCCTTCAAGCCTTCATCGGGCAGGCCCGTCTTGTGCAGCGACTGTTTCAGTGCGAATCGCGCAGCTCAACGTACCTGATAAGAGTTAATGCCGGCCTCGTGCCTGGCGGCATTGACTTGAAGACAATTCGGGGTAGCTAAGTTTTTGGAACGCGGTCTCTCTCTAACGCGACTTACAGTTGAAGACCGCCCTAAAATAAGCTGATGAGTTACGAAACGATCCAACTCGAGATGCGGGGCAACGTCTGCGTGCTGACGCTGAACCGGCCAGATCGATTGAACGCGCTGACGGTTGAAACGGCAAACGACTTCAAGGCCGCGGTTGGTGAAGCGTTACAACAAGGAGCGCGAGCGATTGTCTTGACTGGTTCGGGCCGCGCGTTCTGTGCCGGCGGAGACTTGCGGGCCATGCAGGAGATGGCCACGAATGAAGGTCGGGTCGAAGCTTTCTTCGACGAGCCGCTGCGAATATTGAACGAAGCGATCCTGTTGATTCGTAAAACACCTGTTCCTTTCATCGCGGCGGTGAATGGAGTCGCATCAGGTGGTGGATGCAACCTCGCGCTCGCTTGCGATCTGGTTGTCGCGGCCGAGAGCGCGAAGTTCAATCAGGCTTTTATCAAGATTGGTTTGGTGCCCGACTGTGGCGGAACATTCATCCTGCCGCGACTCGTAGGATTGAAGAAAGCAGCGGAGTTGATGTTCACCGGCGACTTGATCACAGCGCAACAGGCTGTAGCGATGGGAATGATAAATTCAGCCGTCCCCGATGCGGAACTGATGGCACAGGTGAGGTCCCTCGCCGAACGACTCGCGCAATCGCCGACCGCGGCCATCGCACAAATCAAAAGACTCCTGGATGCGAGTGCGGTGAATGATTACGGCGGTCAACTCGATCGGGAACGCGAGGCGCAGATCGAGGCCGGTAAGACGAAAGACTTTGTTGAGGGTGTCTCGGCGTTTCTCGAAAAACGGCCGGCGCGATTTGTTGGTAGTTGACGGTTGCAATCAACGACGCAGATCGCGGGCCGCCACGAATTTAGGGCGGCCTTTTTGTTTAGGAAAAAACGCTTATCTAATTGAATGGACTCCTTAACGTACATGCAGCTCCTGCGGCGCAATCGTTCTTTTAGACGGTTGTGGATCGGGCAGGTAATCTCGGAACTCGGCAACTGGTTCAACTTCATTGCCGCGCTGGGATTGGTGCGTGAGGTTTCGCACGCTGCGCCCGAAGTGACGACGCTGATGCTGATCTTCCGTTTGGTGCCGTTCACGTTGTTCTCACCACTCGCGGGTGCGTTTGTCGATCGCTGGTCACGACGAACGGTAATGATCGTTACCGACCTGCTGCGCGTCGTGGTCGCCCTCGGATTCCTGTTTGTGCGACGACCTGAAGATCTCTGGATCGCGTATCTCTGCACTGGTCTGCTGTCATTCTTCGGTACGTTCTTCGAAGCAGCCAAGAACGCGGCGGTGCCGAACATCACCGGTGAACGCGATCTGCTCGCCGGAAACGCATTGATGTTTTCGTCGCGCTTCCTCTTGATGTCCCTGGGCGCGGCGCTTGGCGGCTGGACGGCGTCGAACGTCGGTTATGGGTCGGCTTTCATTATCAACGCAATGTCGTTTGTGTTGTCGGCGTATTCCGTCTGGCTGGTTCCTGACGAGGAAACACGAAAAGCACCGGCCGCCACTGACGTGGAGATTCCGAAGCGGAGTTTGTTCAGCGGCTACTGGGTCGACATTCGCGAAGGCTGGTCGTACATCGTCACACATGCGCCCGTGGCGACGATTGTGGTCGTCAACATCGTTTGGGCCACCGGCGGCGGTGCGATCAATTTGATCCTGGACCGTCTCGGCGCGTTCGAGTTCGCGCCGAAGAGCCATCTCAGTCCCGACGCGGCCATCGGCGTGTTGTACTTCGCGAATGGAATGGGACTATTCGTTGGCATGATGATCGCACGACGCGTCAGCATCTACTTCCAGATGAGGAGCCGCACGATCGATTACATCGGGTGGAGCCTGTTTGTTCAGGGCTTCTTCGTCGCGGCGATGGGATTCATGCCGACGATGTTGCTCGCGTCGATCATGCTTTTCATCTCGCGCGTGTTACTCGGCGCGGAGTTCGCGGTACAGGAAACGCTGCTGATGCGTTTGGTGCCGGACAACTTGCGGGGACGAGTTTCAACCACGGATCGCGCGTGCGAGATGATGATCTGGAGCTTTTCGACCGGCGTTGCCGGCTGGTCGCTCTATCACATCAGTTCGCAGACGTTGACGCTGACCTCCGGACTGCTTTCCGGTGTTTCGGGCATTCTGTGGCTGGTTCTGTTCGCCACGCGGACCGTGCGCCTGCCGCGGCGGCTATCGCAGGTCCAGGAGTCACACTGATCGTGAAGGAACTTGGTACAATCCCCGGCGATGCTAATTAGAGCCCGTCGCCGCAAGTCAATCGTCTTCTTCATCACGCTGGGCGTGAGCCTGGTGGTGTTGACGATCGCCTTAAACGTCGGGTGGATCGTGCTGAACTGGGGCGAGATCGCGCTTCTCATCTTCGGCATCATCCTGTTTGTGGTGCTGATCTTCGGGCTGGTGCTGAACACGACGTTCCTGATTCGCGAGATACGCCGCAACGAACAGCACGACGCGTTCATCAACGCTGTCACTCACGAACTGAAGACACCGATCGCATCGATTCGTCTTTATCTCGAAACGTTGAAGACGCGCGAGGTCGATGAAGCACA
>DATJKO010000273.1:0-11920 GCA_035491355.1 Pyrinomonadaceae bacterium | reverse complement strand
CTTACCGCCGGCGGTCTGCTGGAACTCGGGAACACTTTTTCCGCCAGCGGCGACTACCAAAAGGCGGAGCACTACTTCAATCAGGCCATTCAGTTTGCCCGCGCGAATAAAGGCCGCCTGCGCGAAAACCGGGGGCTCTCGAACCTGGGTGGGTTGTACATTCAGACTTTGCGCGTCGACGAAGGACTGCGCCTCGTCCAGCAGGCGCTGGAGTTTTTCCAACAGGGGAATTACCCGCGCAACGTCGGCTATTGTTTGACTCAAATCGGGCGCGGCAATCGCCGCAAGGCCGACTATGCCGCAGCGTTACAGGCACTAAATCAGAAACTTGCGCTCGCCCAACAGAGCAACAGCCAGACCGCGATCGCGGATTCCTACCTCGAGCTGGGCGCGCTCTTCTACGACCAGGAGAAACTGCCCGCCGCTTTGGAGCAATACGATAACGCGCTGAAGATTTACGAATCAGTCAACAACCGAATACGTATCGCCTTTTGCAAAGCGAACCGCGGAAACATTTTGTGGCGTCTCGGTCATTATTCACAGGCGCAACAACTGATTGATGAAGTTACGGCCACGACAGCAGAACAACAAGGGCCGTTCCGTCAGCTATTGCCGGCACTTCATCTGGTGAATGCGGAGATGCGATTGAGTCAGCGAGACTTCGCAAAGGCAACTGCGGCAAGCAATGAAGCGGTCACGCTCGGCGCCCCGCTTTATCCGGACATCGTGATTGCCGGAAAGTACGTTATGGGTCTGTCGCAAACCCTTTCCGGTCGCGCCGACGGACAGAAACTTTGTGACTCAGCGCTTGACGCTGCTGCGAATTCCGGCGATTTCGGACTTCACACGCGCGCGATGCTCGCCGCGGCTGAAGCCGCGCTCGCGAGAAACGATGCGCAACGGGCTCTGTCTCTGGCGTTGATGGCCCAAACTCGAGCAGCCCGCGTTGAGTTATGGGAATCAGAATGGCGCGCCTGGATGATCGCCGCGCGGGCGAACGAACGGTTGGGCAATCGCGCCCAGTCGGATGAGCAGTACCAGAACGCATTGGTGCCGCGCTCGAAGCTCGAGCAGCAATGGGGCGCCGACGCGTTCAAAGAGTATTCTTCACGGCCTGATATTCAGGTTTACATGAATAGACCAGGTTGATGGCAACCTGCAACTAAAACTCCCAATCAACACATAAGGAGCTCAGACATGTCAGATAAAGAAAACGACGTCGAAAATGTGGCTATCGATCCACCAGATAACCAGGGAGGCGGCAACGTAACCACGTCCGGTGAAGAGGCTGCCCCAATCGATCCGCCCGACAACCAGGGCGGCGGGAATTAAGACCCACGGTTGTTTTGTCCACAGGTTACGCGCGCCGTAATCTGTGGATCAAAACTGCTTCTGGCTCAGCCACGTCCTCACGACCTCTTTCGGATCTCGCTTGTTTCCATCAATCTCGTAATTCAGTTGGCGCATCTCGCCGGTCGAAATCGCGTTCGCCAGTCGGGCGAGGGCTTCTTGCAACTGAGGCACACGCGCGAGTGTGTCCTCACGGACGAGATAAACAGCTTCGTAAGGTGGGAAGTAATGCCGGTCGTCCACGAGCTGGACGAGATCGAGCTGCGCTATGCGTCCTTCGGTTGAATTGCCCGCGATCAGATCGACTTGTTTCGACGAGAGGGCGATGTAGGTCAGCGAGAGATCCATCTCACGGACCTCGGCAAACTTGAGGTTGTAGGCTTTCGAAAAACCGGGATAACCGTCGGCGCGCGACATGAAGTCCTGACCAAAACCTGCGCGCCACGTGCGTGCGTGTGGCGCAGCCTCAGAGATCGTTTTCAGGTTTAACTGTCGCGCGTCGTTGCCGCGAATGAGGATCGCGAACGTGTTCTCGAAACCGAGCGGCTGGCTGACTTCGACTTTGAAGTTGTTGGCGTAGTCCCGTTTCACCTGTTCGTAAACTGCGCGAGGATCGGTGATCGGCGTGTGATGAAGGATAGCGGTGTACGCCGTCCCTGTGTATTCGGGGTAAAGATCGAGCGTGCCGCTGACCATCGCTTCGTGCGGCAGGTTTCCGCCCAGTTCGAACCGGCGTTCGACCGTCACACCACGCTCTTCGAGCATTTGCGCCAGGATTTCCGCCAGCAGTGCTGATTCGGTGAAGTCTTTCGAGCCGACGACGACACGATTTTGCGCCGCCGGAGTTTTGGCGTAACGCCACAGACCAACAGCGCCGATCACGACGACGACTGCCGCGACAGCAAACGCGATCTTAAATGCTGCCGGCGAGGTTTTGCGCCTTCCCTCGTAACTGAAGCGACGTTCGATCAGGCCGAGCAGGAAATCTGCGGCGAGCGCAAGTAACGCCGCCGATACTGCACCCGCGAGTAACAGATTGTTGTCGTACTGCCGTAACCCGCGAAAAATGTAAACGCCTAAGCCCCCGGCGCCCACTGCCGCCGCGATCGTCGTCACGCCAACGGCGATCACTGTTGCGACACGAATGCCGGTCACGATCACGCCCGCCGCGAGTGGTAATTCGACCTGCCGCAACACCTGCCCGTCCGTCATGCCCATCGCTATCGCAGCTTCTCGAACACTCGTTTCTACGCCGAGTATTCCCGTCACGGTGTTGCGAATGATCGGCAGCAACGAGTAAAGCACCAGGGCCACGAGCGCCGTACGCGTGCCGATGCCGCCGATGAAAGGTAGCGGGATCAGGAAACCAAACAAGGCGAGACTCGGAATCGTCTGCATGATGTTCGCGATGCCCAACACCGGTCCGCGCAGCGCGCGATGACGTGTTAGCAGGATGCCGGTCGGAACACCGATCACAACGGCTATGAGGATCGAGATGAACACGAGCACCAGATGCTCTTTAATCAGAGTTACCAACTCGACCCAATTATTTTGAAGAAACTGCCAGAAGGTCATGACAGCGTCTCCTGGTAAGCGCGGGCCTGCGGGTTGTTCGAAGCGCGAAAACCGTCAGGTGTTTCGAGCAACAACAAACGGCCTTTGTGCATGAGACCGATGCGCGTCGCGAGTGCCAGCGCTTCGCGAACGTCGTGCGTGACGAGAATCGCGGTCTTGCCTAATCGATGCGAAAGATCGGCGAACTCGCGTTGCAAACTCGCGCGCGTCAGCGGATCGAGTGCGCCGAACGGCTCGTCCAACAACATTAGCGGCGGATCGACGGCGAGTGCACGCGCCACGCCGACGCGTTGCCGTTGTCCTCCTGACAACTCGCGCGGATAGCGGTCCGTAAATCGATCGGGATCGAGCCCGACCAGGTTCAATAACTCGCGGACGCGCTTGTCTATTCGACTCTGATTCCAACCAGAAAGCGAAGGCACCAGGCCGATGTTGCGCGCGATCGTGAAATGCGGAAACAGCCCACCTTCCTGGATCACGTAACCGATGTGACGTCGCAACGCGATCGGATCCCATTGCGTCGTCGCCTTCCCTTCGACGACAACTTCGCCCGACGACGGTTGCAACAAGCGATTGACTAGTTTCAGCGTGGTCGTCTTGCCGCAGCCTGATTCGCCCAACAACACGAGCGTCTCTCCTCGTTCGACGTTGAGGTTCAACTCGGAAAGTATCGGGTTGTTAGATAGGGAAACGCTGACGTTCTTGAATTGAACGAGCGAATTATCGGCGGCGTCGGTCATCCGTTGAGGCTCAGGCGGCGAGCAACAGATTACTGCTGAAACGTTCCTGCGAATCGAACCACGTGCGCGAACGCGCGAACCCAGTCGCCTCGGCGATGTTGGCTATGCCCGCGATGTCGTACTTGTATGAGTTCTCGGTGTGGATCAGCTCGCCCGTGTCAAACTGAACTTCCAGGTCCAGTTTGTTAATCCGCACGGTCTGTTTGAATAGACTCTCAATGTAGATCTCGATGCGACCCGCGGGCTCGTTATAGAACGCGCGATGACGAAACGCATGCAGGTCGAAAGTACCGCCAAGCTCGCGATTGATGCGCGCGAGTACGTTCAGATTGAACGCCGACGTCACACCGAGCGCGTCGTTGTAAGCGGCTTCGAGAATGGCCGGGTCCTTTTTCAGATCTGCGCCGAGCAACAGCGCGTCGCCCTCGTGCAAGACACTACGCATGGCTCGGAGGAAACGGTGCGCCTCTTCCGGGTCGAAGTTGCTGATGTTGGAACCGAGGAACAACGCGAGTGTGCGACGTCGAGGTTTCTTGCCGAGTTCAGCGAGTCCGGCGAAGTAATCCGCGGCGAAGGCTTCGATCTTCAGTCGTGGGTACGACTGCAACAAGATCCGCGAGCTGCTTTCCAACACCGTCGCTGAAATGTCGACCGGCATGAACAGCAACTGGTCCTGCGATCGCAAAAGCGCTTCGATGATCAATCGCGTCTTCGACGCACTGCCGCTGCCCATCTCGACGAGAGTCTTCTCCCCCTCGACAGCAGCCGCAATCTCGTCGGCGTAGTGTTGGAGGATCTCGTTCTCCGCGCGGGTCAGGTAATACTCGGGCAGCAAACAGATGGCGTCGAACAGCTGCGAACCGAGTTCGTCGTAAAAATATTTCGGCAAAAACCGCTTCGGATGGGCTGACAATCCCTTGCGCACGTCTTCCGCGAGGCCGGTGAGCGGATCTCGCTTGACCAGGTTATGAATGAACAGTCTTTGGTCCCGGGTGGGTTCTGGTCTTGCCAAAGCTAACCTCCTTGCGTCCGGCTATGATAGCCGATGCCACGGATACAGACGACTCCGCAGGTGGTGTCTCAAATTGAGGGTAGTTCTCTGCTTGGAGGTGTGTCTCCGCGCTCTCTGCGGATACTTCTTCGGCTCGGCGTTGAAACAGCCTTTTAACCCGGAGTGCGCAGAGGACACGCAGAGGCCGCAGAGGAAAAGAGAGTAACTCCCAACTTGCACTAGAACCTCCGCAGGTACGCTTGACCCCTAGCGCCAGCGCGGGCAAGATCTTCGGCAATGTTTTTGTCCAGATTTCTAACACTCGTTCTAATAATCTTTCTTTCCGGTTTTACCTGCTCCGCGTCCGCGCAGGCGTTCAAGCATGAACTCGAAACGCCCGAAAAAGTCACCGTTTCGATAAAGAACCTTGAAGGTCGCGTGAGCGTCGTCGCTTCCGCCGAACAGGAGAAAAAGTTGACGGTCGAGGCGACTTCCACGGGGCTGGCAATCGCGCCGGACGACGTGAAAGTCGAGGCTAAAGGCGACAGAGTTTCCATCGACGTGCGGCCGCGCGGAGACAAGAATCGCATCGATCTTGTGGTGAAAGTTCCGCAGCGTTCGAAGATTGAAGTGGAAGGTCAGGCGGGTGCGGTCGACGTTGTCGGCAATGTCGAATCGGCAGTGGTGAAAACGGATACGGGCACGATTCACGCCGATGTGCCGCTCGACGCGTTGAAGTTTGACTTTGTGTGGGAAGCGAGCCGCCCGCGATACATGAGCGACGTGGAACTGCCACCCGTCAAGGAAAAAGCCGGCGGCACTTTCAAACTTTCCGGACGTCTCGGCGAGAAAGAAGCGAAGAAAGAAGACACGGTCGCACTGAATTTCCGCACGCAACGCGGCGTTGTCCTGTTGAATATCGATCCGGAAATGGCGCCAGCCGACCTGCGTGAGCGTCCGTTGACGGAAGCGGCGCGCGCGATCGTCCGCAGTGGTGACAGCGCGCTCGTCGACGCGATCCGCAAAGTTGCGCCAAAGATGTTTGGCGACTACGCGAAGACACTCCCGCCCCCTGAAAAAGAACCGGCGCTCATTAACCGCGTGCCGACTGGCAAGATCGTCACGGCTGTCGCGCCGCAACTGTTACGCTTCAATGCGAGTGTCACGGATCGATTTGGACGCGCGATCGGTGGCATGCGTGAGGCGGACTTTACTGTTTGGGAAAATGGCGTCGAGCGGCGGGTGACAAACGTCGCACCGGCGAATGAGCCGTTCAATCTCGTGTTGCTGTTGGACGTTTCTGGCAGCGTCGAAGAACGAATGGACTTCATTCGCAAAGCCGCACGCGACTTTCTGCGAACGACCAGCCCGCAGGACCGCATCTCGATCATCAGCTTCCGCGACGACATTCAAATCATTTCTGACTTCACTACTAACCGGCAGTTGCTTTCGAAGAAGCTCGACGAGATCGACGCCGGTGGTGGTACGGCGCTTTACGACGCGCTCGGTTATGTACTCGCGAGTCAGTTGAAACGTTTGCGCGGCGAGCGCACGGCGATCGTTATCATGTCCGATGGCGACGACAACAAGTCGTTTCTTCCGTTCCCGGCGATCCTGGAAGCGCTCAGCGAGTCTGGCGCGCTCGTTTATCCGTTGTACGTGCCTTCGGGATTGATACCGCAATCGAGTGTGCCGCAACCGGAGATTACGATCGATCCGCTGCGCACTCGCTATCTCACGTTGACGACTCGTGCCGAAGAAGAAGCGCGCAAGCTCGCCTCGGCGTCGGGTGGGATTTACTATCCGATTAAGCGACTGGAGGATTTGCAGAAAGCGTACGAAGAGGTCGTGGCCCAACTTCGATCCGCTTACACGATCACATACGCTTCGAATGCAGTCTCCTCATCGCCGCGCGTCCGCGTGCGGACGAATCGCGATGGCGCGTCGGTGCGGTTAAGTCCGGTGGTTGGCCTGAATAATCCTTAAGTTACCGACATCGCGCGGCATTTGCGTGGACGATACGTTATCGGCTACTGCGGCGGCGCAACGAAGGATCGCAGCAAGCGAGAGTTTGAAGTCGTAGATCCGGAATTACGCAAAACCAAACCGGTTCTGGCGTACAAACGGTATTAGCATTAGTATCAGCCGTGGCTAACCAACCCCTGTTCAATGCGCTCTTCGACGAAACCGAACGCAAACCGCTAACTGTCTCGCAACTGACAAACTCGATTCGCATCGCGCTCGAGTCGCGCTTCCCGGCGGTATGGGTTGAGGGCGAGATCTCAAACTTCAAGGCGCATTCGTCGGGCCACTGGTACTTCACGCTCAAGGACGAGCATGCACAGGTGCGTGCGAAGTGCTTTCGCTCGACGAACACGCGGATTCGTTTTCGACCTACTGACGGTCTGCACGTCCGCGCCCGTGGCAAGCTTTCGATCTACGCGCCGCGTGGCGAGTATGAGTTGGTGGTTGACTCGCTCGATCCGGTCGGCGCGGGAGCGCTGCAAATCGCCTTCGAACAAATGCGCGATCGTCTGAAGGCGGAAGGGTTATTCGCGAAGGAACTGAAGCGCCCGCTGCCCGTATTTCCTCGTCGGGTTGGCATCGTCACCTCGGCGACCGGCGCTGCGATTCGCGACATCCTGAACGTCATCTCACGACGAACTCGGACGGTCCATGTGCTCTTTTCACCGGCACGCGTGCAAGGCGACCTGGCTGGACCAGACATTGCCCGGGCGATCCGGTTCATCAATCAGTATCACGAACGAGCGCTGGCTGAAGGTCGCACCGGCGATCTTGTCGACGTTTTGATCGTGGGTCGTGGCGGTGGTTCGACTGAAGACCTGTGGGCGTTCAATCAGGAGGAGGTCGCGCGTGCGATCCGCAAGTCAACCATCCCGGTAATCTCCGCCGTCGGACACGAAACCGATTTTACGATTGCAGATTTTGTCGCTGACTTTCGCGCGCCCACACCTTCGGCCGCGGCAGAGATCGTCGCCGCACGTGAAGATCAGATCTGTTCAGCACTCGATAATCTCGGTCGTCAACTCGAGCGTCTGACTCGATATCGCGTCGTGCATCTGCGCGCGCGCGTGCAACAGCAGGCTCTGTCGCATGCTTTTGACGAAGTAAAGTCACGATTGAACCGTGCGCGTCGTCGCTACGAAACAGCGTCCTCGGCGTGCGGCGCCGCAATGGACGAGAAAGTCCAGGATGGCCGCGAGCGTTTGGCCCTGGCCGCGGCTTCGCTCGACGCGTTGTCGCCGCTCGGCGTGTTGCAACGAGGTTATGCGATAGCGCAGGATGCATCCGGGAAACTCGTGCGCGATGCCGCAGCAGTAAATGTGGGCGATGAAGTTCGCGTGCGGCTCGCGAAGGGAAAACTGAACACTCGGGTCGTAACCACAGAGCAAGAGCAATGAGCCGGAAGCGAATTGTGATCGACTTTGGCGCGCCGGTCCCGCCTGGTGGTCCAACATCGGCAGGCGTTCAAGCGAATCGCGCGAAGAAGTCTCGCCGATGGCGCAAGGTGCTCGGAGTTCTGTTGGTGCTGGTGATGATCGCCGCCGGCGGCGTAGTCATCGGCGGTTACTTACTCTGGCGGCATTATCGAGCGACTCCGGCGTATTCGCTGTCGTTGATGATCGATGCCGCGCAACGCGGCGACGTCGCTGAGTTTCAAAAGCGGCTTGATGATGAGGCGATTGCGAAAAACATGGTCGCGACGGTTAGTCAGAAAGCATCCGTCCGCTACGGTTTTGCACTGAACGACAAGACGAAGCAGCAGATCGACAGTTCGATGCCGGCGATCTTGCAGGAGCTTAAGCCGGCCATTAACGCTGAAGTGACGAAGCAGATTCAGGCGTTTGCGGCGCAGTCAAAGCCGCGGCCGTTTATTCTTCTCGTGCTCGCCGTCCCTTCGTTGATGACCATCACGACTGAAGGCGATGCGGCCAAGGCATCGGCCAAGCTGAGTGATCGTCAATTTGAGATTGCGCTGCAGCGCAGCGATGACGGTTGGAGAGTCACGGATTTCAAGGACGACGCTTTGGTCCAACGCGTGGTCGATCAGGCGATGACCAAGTTGCCGGCCATCGGCCAGTTTGATTCGCTGTGGCCCATGGTTAAGCCGAACAAGCGCTCGTCGCGCGGCAAATGAATTGGACGTTGAGAGGGATAGCCCAGATGACAAATGGCCAGGAGCAGGGCCGGACCTTCGAAGCTTCGCTGGAAGCGTTGGAGCAGATCGTTCGGCAACTCGAAAGCGGTGACTTGCCGCTCGAGAAGAGTCTCGAGTTGTTCGAGCAAGGCATTCGACTTTCGCGAGAGTGTCAGGAGCGGCTGAGCCAGGCTGAACGGCGCATCGAGATCCTGTTGCGCGACAATCAGGGACGCCCGGTTGTGAGTGCTTTCAGTGAACCCCCAGAGAACGGCGCCGAATAATCCGTGAATTCTGCATTTACAGAGTATCGATCGCTGATCGAACTCGCGCTCAACGAACTTCTTCCTGCTTCTTCTGCCGCCCCGGAGAAAGTGCACCACGCAATTCGCTGGAGCATGTTCGCGGGCGGCAAACGCTTTCGTCCCGCGTTGTTGCTCGCGACAGGCCAGGCGTTTGAATCCCCAATCGATGCCCTGATCAAAACGGCGTGTGCGTTTGAGATGATTCACACGTACTCGTTGATTCACGACGATCTGCCGTCGATGGACGATGACGATCTGCGTCGCGGGCGGCCAACGTGTCACGTGCGTTTCGGTGAGGCGACGGCGATTCTCGCCGGTGATGCGTTGCAAACGCTGGCGTTTCGGACCATCGCCGAAGACGAAAGCCTCGACGTCGCGACGCGTATCGCGCTGATCTCCGAACTCTCGCGTGCCGCGGGAACGCCGGAAGGTATGGTTGCGGGCCAGGCGCTCGACATGGAAGCCGAAGCGCGGCAAGTGAAGGCCTCCGAACTGGAAGAGATTCACCGTCACAAGACCGGCGCTTTGATCGTTGCCGCCGCTCGTTGTGGCGCAATCATCGGCCAGGCTTCGGCGACTGAGCTCGATGCTGTGACCGCCTACGGTTCGCACCTCGGTTTGCTGTTTCAGATTACCGACGACTTGCTTGACGTCACTGCGAGTGCCGAAGACCTGGGCAAGACACCAGGCAAGGACGCCGAATCACGCAAGGCCACTTATCCAGCGTTGTACGGAATTGAGGAAACGCGTGAAGCCGCAGCGAAGGCTCACCGGTCGGCGTGCGACGCACTGGCCCGCATCGATCGACCCACCACCAATCTGCGAGATATCGCGGACTTTATTCTGAACCGCACGACTTAAAAAACGGGTCACTCAAACGGCGTCCAAGTCTTCTTGCAGCGCTTCGTTTGAACCGAACGACGCTTTGCACAGAGCAATCTCATTGTCCTCTCTGCGGGCTCTGCGTTATCTCCGCGTCTCTGCGTTGAAAAACCCTTTAACCGCAGAGACGCTGAGATAACGCGGAGGGCCGCAGAGAGGACTAGTCCATTCTTGTGCAACGGCACCGAACGACTTAAAACGGGTCACTCAAGGGCGTCCAACTCTTTTTGAAGCGGCTTCTTTTGACCGAACCTCTAAAGACGGTTACTCAAGCGGCGTCCAACTCTTTTTGCAGCGGCTTCTTTTGAACCGCACGACTGAAACACCCATTACTAAAACGGCGTCCAAGTCTTTTTGCAGCGGCTTCCTTTGAACCGCACGACTGAAACACCCATTACTAAAACGGCGTCCAACTCTTTTTGCAGCGGCTTCGCCGCCTCGATGTGAGGCGGGGCTTCGCCCCGCCGTACGCGAGAGGTTTTGATTGGGGCTACGCCCCTCGTTCGGCCTCGGGCCTAAACCAATCGGCGCGGAGTCAGCGTTAGCTGAAGCGTCTGCTCGCCACGCTTGATCGTCAGCTTGTAAGGTACTGGACGTTCGAACATTTCATTCAACTTCGTCAGCGTAAACTCCGTCGCGGCTTTGCCGTTGACGTTGGCGATGATGTCGTCCTTCTGCAGTCCTGCTTCGGACGCGGGCGAGTTCTCCAACACGGCCCGAACGCGGAACACGCGGTAGTCGCCGCCTTCCGCAATCATACTCATGCCCGGCGACGCGTAATCGTAAGGTGCTGCAAACGACGAATTAGGCTCGAAGATAATTCGGCTGCGACCGTAATCGAGAAACAGCCGAAACCTATTCGCGACGCGCGCTCCAATGTTCCCCGCCAACTGATCGCTCGCAAACGCCCCGCCTTTGTCTTCCGAGAACAATGTGATCGGACCCTTGATCGTGTAATTACCGATTTTCAACTCCGACACACGACCGATCTGTCCCGTCACTTCGCCACCAGCGCCAGCACCGCCCAACGATTTGATCGTCTTCGCGCCTGGCCCAGGTAAACTATTCGCGGCAACGAACGGACTGTGAAGCGCCAGTGCTGATCCGGCACCGATGTCTAAGACAAACCGTCCCTTGAGCGGCGAATCGCTTCCGGCCGGCGTCACTTCCGCGTCCAGCGTTGGATGCCCGTGGACCAGCTTGATCGGAATACTTTCTCCAGCTCCGTTGTAAACGAACTTGCCTTTGTCGTGCAGCTTCAGCACCTGCGCCTGGTAATCGATCTCGACCACATACTCTTTAATGAACTCCTCCCCGATGATCCCCTCGAAGTCGCGTCCGGCACGCGGCGAAAGCGTCTTACCAAGCCCGAGCGCCAACCTCACCGGCTGCGAAAAACCTTCGAGTCCATCCAACGTGTAAGTCGCATCCTTAACGAAAGAACCCGTTGCCGTACCGGATCCCGCCCCGCCAACTTTGACTTCACCGGAAAGCTTCAGGTTCAGTCGTTGGGCCACATCCGAATCGACAATCGCGACCTGATCCCCGGTGTCCAAAACAAACGTGATCGGTTTCTCATTGACCTTACCCTTCAGCAGTATGTGCCTGCCGTTGAGTTCAAACGGGATCGTGACCGGCGAGGAAGTCGCTGTAGTTGTAGCCTGAGTCGCCTGCCACGCGGCTACTGGCAGATTGGTCGTCTGCAATCCAAGCGCGCTGGCGCTGAGGAGAGACAGTAAAAACAGGGGAATGAGAAGAGAAGTTCGATTATTCATAAGCCAATGCTTCTCGGACGGTTGTTTGTGATGCTTTCCATGCAGGAAGGAAACTGCCTGCCGCGCTGACGCTAATCGAAACGACCAGCCAAATCAAGACTCCCTTAGGTTCAAATACGAAGTCGAGCCCTCCCCTCAACATC
>DATJKO010000272.1:0-3118 GCA_035491355.1 Pyrinomonadaceae bacterium | reverse complement strand
GGCGCGGCGTTGATGGGGTTGGGTGTGAACTTGCGCGAGACGGTTGGTCTTTACGCGCCGTGGCTGGTGCTGGGGCCGTACGTATTTGGCTGGAAGTTTGGGAAGAGAGAAGTTGTTTATGTAGCTGCGTCGTGCGCTGTGTTCGTGTTGCTCGCGCTGGGGTGGTTTGGTTTTTGGTTCATTACCGATCCGTATTACCGAGCGGTGTGGCATGGGTGGCGTGAGTCGATGCGTGAGGAGTCGGCGCGCCATCCTGTTGTACTCGCGAATCTGCGTCCGTACCTGCTGTACTTTTTCATCACCGCGCCGGTGTTGTTTGTGACGCTTCCGTTTGCTCCGTTTCACGAATGGCGGCGGCGCAGGTTGTCGCCAATGCTCGGGTTGTGGCTGGTGGCGTTGTTCGCGGACCTGCTCTTAATTCTCAACTACAGCACGACGGTCAACTGGCGTTACTTCCTGACCGGGTTGCCGGCGCTCGTGCCGCTCAGTTCCGTGTGGCTGATCCAGTTCGGCGAGAAGAAGCTCGGCAGCGAGCAGCGCGCGTTTTTTGCGTGTGTTGCGGTTATTCTTTTGCTTGCACTGATCTTCTTTATTCTCGTGCGGCCGATTAGTTTCGAGTTTATCAAGCGGCGCGCCATGAGTAAGGATTACAACCATCGGCTCGCAGCAGTGCCGACGGACGGGATCATGATTTCAGGCGCGCAGACGATCGCGGTTAACTACTGGACGGCTGTTGGCGAGGGGCGTTGGGAGACGATCGGGACAGGTGGTGGCTGGCCGGGTGACAAACTGTTTTCGACGATCGACAACCATCTCGCGCAGGGTCGTCGTGTTTTTCTCGATTCCGATCCGCGCTGGTGGCTGCCGTGCAGTTGGCAAGGCGACGAGATCCCGATGATTGTGGGACTCGAGAATCATTTTAGTTTTCGTCAGGTCACGGAGAACATTTACGAACTGCGGCCGCGGAATGATCCGAATGCCGGCGACAAGCCGAACCTGAAACGGTTGCTGCCGGAGAACCGTCCGGAAGACACGAAGAAGTGCCCACCCGGAAGGACATAGTGTGTGGGGAATTGACCCGGTTGAATGGAACAGTTAGGAAGGGGGCAGCGCCCCCGCAGTCGATTCATAGCGGGGGCGCGCTCCGCTTGCCCCCTTCCTGACCTGTTCAACCTTGGCGAAGTGATAATGCCCTACGAATTCTTTTTAGCGTTTCGATATCTTCGCTCGCGGCAAAAACGCCGACTCGCTCGCGTCACGGCTGTCGCGGCGATACTCGGCATCATGATGGGCGTCGCTGCGCTGATCGTCACGTTCGCGTTGTCGAACGGTTTTCGCGACGAGATGAAGGAGAAGATTCTTCAGGGCACGTCCCACCTGAGCGTCATGCGTGCTGATGGTCTACCAATAACGGACTACAAGAACCTCGCGTCGCAACTACAGCAGATTGAGGGCGTCGAAAGTGCGTCGGCGACGACGTACGACGGTGGACTCGCGCGCGGATCGAAAGGATCGTCTTACGCAGTGCTCCGCGGTATCGAGAGCAAGGCGGGTCAGACTTCACAGGCGCGCAAATGGTTGACCGAAGGTTCGTTCGATCCATTGTTTGATGAATCGCCGTTGGGTGAAAGCCGCATACCAGGCGCCGTTATCGGTTCAGAACTGGCGAGCCGGATCGGCATTTCGCTTGGCGACGTTTTCCAGATCATTCCGGCAAATGAAGCGGGCGGCGAGACGATGCGACGTTTGCGCGTCGCCGGGATCTTTCGTTCGGGTTTGTTCGAATACGACTCGACGTGGATCTACGTCGATTTCAATCTGGCGGCAACGTTTGCGGGCGGCGATCATTCCGCTTCCGTGATGAGTGTGCAGGTTAAGGATCCGGATCGCGTGAAAGACGTCGCGGCGCGGGTTAACTCGACGTTGGGCCAGAGCTACACGACTGTCGATTGGCAGGAAGCGAACCAGCCGCTGTTTTCGGCGCTTGCACTCGAACGTCGCATGGGCCTGTTCATCATTGGTCTAATCATCGCTGTGGCGGCGCTCAACATTACGACGATGCTGATCCTTGTCGTTGTAGAACGACGACGCGACATCGCAGTGTTGAGCACACTGGGCGCGACACGTGTGGGAGTGATGTTGCTGTTCGTGATCGAGGGTGCTGTCGTCGGCGCAATCGGAGCGATTGCCGGGGTGATGTTGGGCTTGTTCGCCTGTCTCATCGGAAACCATTTCAAGCTTGTGAGTTTGCCTGCCGACGTTTACTCGATCAGCAACGTTCCACTCAACGCCACATTTAGCGAGACGCTGATCGCTGCCCTGGTTGCGTTCGTCTTGAGTGTGTTGGCAACGATCTATCCAGCTCGCGCGGCCGCGAGATTTCGACCGGTTGAGGCGCTGCGCGATGGATGAATTCGGCCTCGACGTTGTCGATCTGCGAAAAAGTTTTGAGGCGCCCAACGGAGATCGAATCGAGGTACTGCGCGGCGCTACATTCAACGCCAGGCATGGTGAGGTTATCGCGATCACGGGCGCGTCGGGATCGGGGAAGTCGACGTTGCTGCACTTGCTTGGCGGCCTCGACAATGCGGACCACGGAACCATCAGCTTCGACGGTCTCGATCTCACGAACCTCGATCCGCGTAAGTTGGCCGCGCTCAGGCGCCAACAGATTGGATTTGTATTCCAGTTTCACTACCTCCTCCCGGACCTCTCGGCACTCGAAAACGTGGCTTTGCCGTTACTGATTGCGCGCGAGAAACGTGCGTATGCTTACGACCGCGCCTCCAGTCTTTTGCAGGACGCGCATCTAACGGAGCGGGAAGATCAT
Source organism: Pyrinomonadaceae bacterium (assembly GCA_035491355.1). Taxonomy (GTDB): domain Bacteria; phylum Acidobacteriota; class Blastocatellia; order Pyrinomonadales; family Pyrinomonadaceae; genus PSRF01. The sequence goes on along the minus strand of DATJKO010000272.1, from coordinate 288 downwards.
CCCATCTCGCATCTTTCCGGCGGCGAGCAGCAGCGAGTGGCCCTGGCGCGTGCGTTGGTGACGCATCCGCGATTGTTGCTGGCGGATGAGCCGACGGGAAACGTCGATGCTGCAATCGCAGAAGAGTTAGGAAAGGCGCTGGTTACTTACGTCCGTAACAATGGTGCGGTGGCCGTGATGGCGACGCATAGTGCCAGTTTAGCGGGCCTATGCGATCGCACTTTCGTTTTGGAAGACGGTCGTGTGCGATTGGTCACAGAAGACCCAAACACCAACGAATGAATGGCT
>DATJKO010000271.1:0-2320 GCA_035491355.1 Pyrinomonadaceae bacterium | reverse complement strand
CTCCGGCATGCGTGAATTCACTTCCTCGGCGAGACTGATGAACCGAGAATCAAAACCATGCTGCCGCGCTTTCCACGACAGGTAATGCGGATCGAGCGGAATGCAGTGTCCGCCGATTCCCGGCCCCGGATAAAAAGCCATGAACCCAAACGGCTTGGTCGCGGCGGCGCGAATCACTTCCCAAGTGTCGATATTCAGCGCGTAACAAAGCCGCGCCATCTCGTTTGCCATGCCGATGTTCACCGCCCGAAACGTGTTTTCGAGCAACTTCGCAGCCTCCGCCACGCGCGCTGACGTCACCGCATGAACGTCGTTGACGATCTGCGAATACAGGTGTGCGGCGGCCATTGTCGAATCAGGCGTGACTCCGCCGACCACCTTCGGAATGTTGTGTGTCATGAACTGCGGATTGCCCGGATCGACGCGTTCGGGCGAGAACGCCAGCAGGAAATCCTCGTCGAGCTTCAAACCAGTCTCTTCAAACATCGGCAACAGCACTTCGTCGGTGGTGCCGGGATAGGTTGTCGACTCCAGAATGACCAATTGGCCGCGCCGCAAGCGCTTCTGAATCTCTTCGGCGGCGGCGAGGATGTACGAAACGTCCGGCTCTTTTGTCTTTCGCAGCGGCGTCGGGACGCAGATGATGATGACGTCGCAGTCGGCGAGATTGTTGAAATCGGTCGTCGCACGCAGCCGCTCCGACTTCACCATGTCGTTAAGTCGCGGGGCGGGGACATCGCCGATGTAGGAATGTCCTTCGTTGATGTGTTTTGCCTTCGTTTCATCGACCTCGAAACCGATGGCGCGAAACCCCTTGGAAGCGAACTCCACGAGTAGCGGGAGCCCGACGTAACCGAGCCCGATGACCCCGACTTGGGCTTGTTTGTTGGTGATTTTAGTGATCAGTTCATCCTTCATAATTGGGCGAAAGACTAGGTGACGCTATCGACAAGTGTCAAGCAAATCATATATATCCGTGTTGTGACGACAAATCCCCCCAGGCTCATCCGCGGCCTTAGTTTGCTGGATGCAACCATGATCGTGGTCGGGTCCATGATTGGATCCGGGATCTTCATAACGTCTGCTGAATCGTCGCGGCTGGTCGGCTCGCCCGGATGGTTGCTGGCAGCGTGGGCGCTGGCGGGCGTGCTGACGATCACAGGCGCGCTCTGTTGTGCGGAACTGGCCGCGATGTGGCCGCGCGCCGGCGGGCAATATGTTTTCCTCCGCGAGGCTTACGGGCCGGCAACCGGGTTCCTGTTTGGTTGGGGGCTCTTTCTCATCATTCAGACGGGAACGATCGCGGCCGTCGCCGTGGCTTTCGCGAACTTCAGCGGCGTGCTGGTCGACTGGATCTCCGGCGATCGCTACCTCATCTCGCCTTTCGTCGTTATCAAGCCTTTCACGCTGGGATCCTTGTCGTTCAACGGCTATGCGGTGAGTTTGTCGACTCTTCAGCTGGTCGCGGTCGTGATGATTCTGTTTCTGACGTTCATCAACACGCGTGGACTGGAAGCCGGCAAAGTAATCCAAAACACGTTTACGGTAACGAAGACGGCCGCGCTACTCGGACTGATCGTCATCGGTCTGTTCCTCGGTTGGAACGGCGCGAGTGCGGCGTACACGTCGTCGTGGTGGAAGTCGTGGGAAAACGGATGGCACCCGACGGCGTCACAGGTGTGGTTCGAACCGGCGGGCCAGGGATTGCTCGTGCTGGCGTTGTTGATGTTGCTCGGGAAGGCGATGGTTGGGCCACTGTTTGCGCAGTCAGCCTGGAACAACGTGACGTTCACGGCCGGCGAGGTTCGCGATCCGGGAAAGAACCTGCCGCGCGCGTTGTTGATTGGCTGTGGATTGGTGGTGACGTTTTACCTGCTCGCGAACCTTGCGTATGTCGTCACGCTGCCGCTCGCGGGAATTCAAACGGCGCCGCAGAATCGTGTCGCAACGGCGGTGATGCAAGCGGTGCTCGGGCCAAGCGGCACGATCGTAATGGCGGTGGCGATCATGATCTCGACGTTTGGTTGTAATAACGGTCTGATTATGGCGGGTGCGCGTGTCTACTACGCGATGGCACGCGACGGACTATTCTTCAAGCGAGTAGATACCGTGAACGCGCATCACGTTCCGGCGGTCGCACTAATCGCGCAGGGGATCTGGGCGTCGTTGCTGGTGCTGCCACGAACCGTAACGGTCAATCAGCAGACCGGGGCATACACGTTCGGCAACGTTTACACGCAACTGCTGGAATACATCGTCTCCGCGGACCTGGTGTTTTATGCGTTGATGGTTGGCGCGGTGATCGTGATGCGACGCAAAG
>DATJKO010000270.1:0-2351 GCA_035491355.1 Pyrinomonadaceae bacterium | reverse complement strand
TCTGCGGCGAAATCAAAAACTCGTCAGCAACTGCCGCGCTAAGACTTATTTCAGCGGTTATTCCAAGCGCGGCGATTACCTGCGCTCGCACCGCGTTTTGGGCAATCTCTCCATCGATAGTTTTGCGCCGATCGTCGTCATCGCCGCGGTCAAAAGTGAGCGGCGCAGCAACTTGCGGGGTGAAAGCGTCACTTACCACGTCGGGGTCCTCGAACTGCAACTTGGTACGCGGAATGGTCATGGTTGTGCCGGGCGCCGGTGGAGCTTTCGGACTAATCTCGAACCCGGTCAGCGCTTGTTCGACAAAACCCGGGGCATTCAGATTTGGCGCCAGCGACTCGCCCCAGAGTCCCGCCGGAACATTCTTGAGGATCGGGACGAACTTAAAGAATGCCGATTCAACGTTACGCGACACGTTGGTCTTTTCGTCCGTGTAAGTGATCGTGACGAAATGCGTGGACGTCAACTCCGCCGTCTGAATGGCCATCGATCCGACACCGGGTAAACCGATCTTGTGAGCAACCGCGGACGGCGAAGAGTCCTGAGGCTTATCCGGGAACGGCAACAGCACCGCGTCCGATCCTTTTGCCGTGTAGTAAAGCCGGTTGACGGCTTCCGCCGCGCCGATTTTGGCCCCATTCGAAGGAACAACTGAGTTCGTTGTCAGCACGATGTCCTTTGGATTGATCATGCCTAAATCGTTGCCGTCCGTGCCGACTTTCTTAATCAATCCTGATTTCACGGCAATGCTGCAAACATCACTCGCCGCCGGCAGGAACGACTGACTGAATGTTGTCCAGTCGATTGGCTGCGGCGTCTGACTTGAGCCGGCGCCGAAAGAAACAGTGAACGATACGATCCACAGATGAATGTGGGCCGTGCCCGAGAACTCCGGCCCCCAAACGTGCAGGTCGGCGCCCACGTCCACACTGATTGTATGGCTGCCAAAGAAGCTGAACGTGTACGACACGCCCATGTCGATATATATCTTCGCGTCGTAGTGATAAGGCTTCCACGCAATCAGGAAATCTGCTCCCGCGTTGAACCACGCTTTGAGATCACCGGCCGACCAGGTCGCCTGCAGCGATCCGCCGGCCATCAACGTGGATGCAGTCAGCGCGTAGTACAGATCGCCCTTGATCGAAACGTGATCATCGATCTGCCAGTTCAGCGCGAGCCGCGGCACTTGGGGATAATGAGCGGGAACATTGAAGCTCGGGTGGTAGCCGCCCAACGTTTGGACAAAGTCGCCGGCGTGCGGCCCTGAAAACCAACTGTAGAACGCGAAGCCGCCGGTCAGGTGACAATCCTTCGAAAAGACATACGAAGCGCTGGTCAGTTGCGCACTGACGCCGAGGAAGCCCTGCGCCGGGATGAACGTGGCCCGCAAGGCCATCTGAACCTCGGCCAGAGGCGTGACCGATTTCCCCTCTTCCGGAGTGGGAACGATCAAGGTTGAGAGACCGAGCACGTCAATCTCAAACTGAGTTCCAAACACGAAAGCCAGCAGGGCGAACGAATCGATCATCTTGAAAGACGTGAACTTGACGCCCACTGCGAGAAAAGTGTCGCCCAGAGTTGCCGGAATGTAATCGCGCAGCGTCTCGAGTTCCGTCATCAGGTCATTGGGCGAGCCGCTGCCGCCGACTGCTTCCTGGATCAGCGGAAACTTAGCGACGTCGTCGATCGGTGGAACGATGAAGGCCCGGTTGTATCCGAAGCCTGCGGCGAGACCGGTGACGAAAAAGAAGGGTGGACCGCCGAATGGATAATTCAGGACTCCGTAAATGAAGAGCGACTCATAATTTTCAGGCTTCGCGTATGAGCCGAGCGCGGACAAGCTCAGTTCGCTCGTTTTGATGATCGCGCCGCCGTCATACTCGTCGTATTCCAAGCCATCTTTCTCAATATGAACCCTGAGGAACGCGCCACTGATCTCGACGTCCCCGGCTGAGTAGTCAATACCCAGGCCGTGCAGCGAAAACTGCGGCGTAAACTTCGTGAGTTGCGAGCCAACCGAGAGATCCTCCAGCGTAAGCGTCAGCCCGCCGGCCGAGATCGCTGCGTCAAACACAAACGAGAGAATCGATTCCTGATACTGCACGCCCATTCGCCGCAGCGAGACGGGTCCAAAAGATTTCCCGACGGTGAACCACTTGACGTTCGATTGATAACTTGGCGCGGGCGCGGGGGCCGGCGTTGGATCGGCATCCGAATCGCTCGTCGCGGTAGGCTCCGCGGGCGTCGGCTCAGCCGAATCGGAACTGTTCGTGAGCGAGATGTTTAACGGTTGTTGCTCGGTCAACACGTGCAACGTCGCGGCGATTGTGGGCCCGGCAGCCAGCGTTTGC
>DATJKO010000269.1:0-2453 GCA_035491355.1 Pyrinomonadaceae bacterium | reverse complement strand
GAATTGGATTTCGCATTGCTGTAGATGTAGCGGGCCGTCAGGTCGAGTCGCTTGGCCACCAGGGTGTGCAAGCTCAAACGGGTGTAGTTGACCTTACCGCGTGTCGGTTCGTCGCGGTGAAAACTCGTCAAGTGTGCTGTTGTCGGGTTTACGTTGAGACCGGGATTTGCTCCGTCGATGATGAAGCTGTCGTCGCGGAAACGGCGAAAGCCTTGCATTACCGAATAGTCAATCGGTCCGAGTTTGCCGTCCGCGCCGAAACGGAAGTCGTTAGCACGCGACCGCAATTCGGAGAGCAGAAGGAATTCGTTGCCGCCAACGTGGTAGTTTGTAAATGCTGGTCCATTGTAACGTTCGGGTGAGTAACCAACGTTGAATCTGATCAAATCGTTTTTCGGCAGGATCGTGAGATCGAAATCGCCCAACTGCTGTTCGGTGTCGAAACCGTGCTCACCCGTAACCGGATTCGGCGGCACGCTGAACTCCGGCGGGCTGAAGACCCAGTTCGGGTTCGCCAGTGTGTTCAGGAAACGGAAATACTTGAACCGCCGATAGGAAGCATCGAAGCGATACCACTTCGTGTTCTCGACGCTGAGACGCATCTGTCCATTCGGATCCGCGCCCCAGCCTGTTGACGTCACTAGCAACGAATCGAACAACCCGCCGGTCGTTCCGTCTTTGGCCTTCAGGAAAAAGCTCGTGTCGAACAAGCGCGGCCCGGCGCTGTAGTTGAGATCGCTGCGATACTTGTTGTGGTCTCCATCGACACTCAGTCCGCGATAGCCAAACTCAATACTGGAAACAACTCCGTAATTTCCCAGCGTGTCGCCGTTGCCGTTGCCATTACTCGACGGCAAACTCGGTGTCGCGGACGGCTGTGGAGACGGAGTAGGCTGTTGGGCCTGAACGTTAACCAGTACGACCAGCACGATCTTGCACGTCGCCACAACCAACCACAGATTGTTGCATCTCGTTCTCATCTGAAAAACACCGGACTCGTACGCGAACCGTGAATCTTGATATGACACGCAGTGCAGGTTGCATACTGCGCGTTCTGGTTGTGCGTTGGACCAGCCGGCTCATCGGCGCCCACGCCGTGATCGACGCTGTGACACGTCAGACAAAGGTGATTTACAGCGCTGAACTTCAACATCCGCGGATTGGCCGAACCATGCGGCACGTGACACGCAACGCAGCCGTCCGTCTTCACCGGCGCATGTTCGAACGTGAACGGGCCCTGCTTGTCAGCGTGACACTTCAAGCACGCCGCATCGGCACCCACCGCGAGCCTCGTCTGCTTTAACTCAAAACCGCCGTGCGGATTGTGGCAGTCGCTACAGCGCATCGCGCCTTCGAGCACCTTGTGATGGGAGGGCATTGTGAACTGGTGTTTGACTTCGCTGTGGCAACTCAAACAAAGCTGCGGTTCACTGATCTTGAGTAGCTTGATGGTCGAGAAGCCAGGCTTCTCCGCGTTCGCTCGCGTGATGTACGTGTTTGAGCTGGCGACATTTCTGCCGGTAACTGTCCCGTGCGACGAGTGGCAATCGGTGCAACCGATGTCGTTGCGCCAGTGTTCGCCGCGGCGGAAGTTGTTGTGTTCTTCCCTCCCAGCATGGCAACCCAGACAGGTTTCCGAGATCTGCTTCGACGACTTGTTTTTGAAGGAGATGATCTTCGCCGGGTCGCCTTCCTCAATGTGCGCCTTGCCTGGACCATGACACGACTCGCAGCCGGTCACCTTGTCTTTCCAACTCTTCAGACCGCCCAGTCGCGCGTGTGAAGTCGGGGTGAAGTTCTTGAACTGCTCCTCGTGGCAGTCTTTGCACGCATCGCTACCGACGTATTGGTCGTCAGTCGCAGTCGTTTTGGTCGTGAAGTAGCTGGAAATCGCCCAAAAGCTAAGCGCGAGGAGCGTCAGCAACGTAGCGACTCTGATGGCACGGCCGTTGAGTTTCTCTTTCATGACAACGTGACAATGCAGTGTTTTGGGCGCGAACGGGAGGAAGCGTACGCCGCACTTCCGGCGGTTGTTACTGGCAATTCTGACAGTATTGGCGAGTGGGACGGGGCGCTACGATTTCGGCGCAAAAACCAGCAGCCAAGAGCACAATAACTATGTCGAAGAACCTCATTACAGTTGATGGTAACGAGGCGGCGGCCTCCGTTGCATTTCGAGTCACGGAGGCTATCGCCATCTTTCCGATCACACCCAGTTCGCCAATGGCTGAACTATGTGAGGAATGGGCCAACCGCGGTAAGACAAACCTCTGGGGCGTAATTCCTGAGGTTGCCGCGATGCAATCAGAAGGTGGTGCAGCGGGTGCGCTCCATGGCGCGTTGCAGGCGGGCGCGCTCTCCACAACCTTTACGGCGTCTCAGGGACTGCTCCTGATGATCCCCAACATGTACAAGATCGCCGGCGAACTCTCGCCCTTCGTGATGCACGTCAC
>DATJKO010000268.1:0-2723 GCA_035491355.1 Pyrinomonadaceae bacterium | reverse complement strand
CACCAGATCGACGCCTCTTCGCCGAGGTGCACGTCGCCAATAACTTGAGCACTCGGGTCCACGTAAGCTGTTGGGTGGATCTGTGGATGAATCCCACGAAACCGTCTAATCATGATTTCGCCGATAGTAACATAGCCGCTGATCCGTGTTACATTGCGTCCAATGGCCCGACGGCTCATCCCCCTTTTGCTGCTTCTCATCAGCGCAACCGCGTGCAGTAATTCACTGTTCAAAGTCAAACCGGTAACTGAACTGCCGCCCTTACCGACGGGATCGCGCAGCGCAGACGCGGGCGGCGTCGCCGTTCGTGTCGCACCGCTGCTTACCGATGAACAAAGTCAGGATTTATTTGAAGCGAATTTGCCGGTGAGTGGTGTGCTGGCCGTGCGTTTGGAACTCGCGTTTCAGAGCGGTGTGCCCGTGGAAACAAAACGGGTGCGATTTCGTTTGCGCGACAGCGAAAATCGCGAGTGGAAACTACTGAAACCAAAAGACGCTATCTCGCGAATCATGAAAGCAAACGGTGTCTTTGCCTACAACCCAAACTCGCGAAAACAATTCGAGCAGGAGTTTGGCGCCTACGCAATCGATTTGAAAGCGCCGCTGTCTGCGGAAGATCCATTACGCCGCGGCTTCATCTTCTTTCAAACTCCCGACAAGCAGCCAGTAAAAAGCGACCTGCGGTTGACGCTCAGTGTCGAACGTCTGCCGCAGGCCGCCTCCATCGAACTCAACTGATCGTTGTGATCAGTTGTCAGTTTAGCCCTGTGGTCCAGTGGCTCTCACGGTGACTTCCGTGCCCGCTTCAAGGTCAAGATCGTTTCGACCCTGAACGTAGACGGAACCCGCACCAGCGCCAGCGCCAATTACCGCACCAATCGCAGCGCCTTTACCGCCACCAGCAATAGCACCAATGATGGCGCCAACCGCGGTACCGATCGCGGTGCGCGTTACGGTCGTCTTGGTTTGATCGCTCTCGCGAACCGCGCCTTCATTGTCTACGCGAACCACATCGCCATTCGGCGTACGAACAGCTTCGAGAATTCCGGCGAAGCTATAGCTGCGGCCGTCTCGCGTGCGGATCGTTTCGAAGTCGAGGGTCATGTCGGAACGTCCGCTCACGCGGCCGCCGCGATTGACGCTCACGACGCGACCTTCAACAGTCGCACCTTCAAACTGCCCGGGCGAACGCACCGTCATCGTAAACCGGTCGCCTTCGCGAACGTTCTGCGTTGACAGGTTGTTGTTTAGCACGCCGACGACTTCCGTTCCGTTCGGCACGATATAGCTGCCAACTGCTGCACTACCGCCGCCGACGTTCGTGTCTTCACGATTCGTGTCGTAGATGTTCAACTGCGCTACATCGGAAACACGGTCGTAGTAAGTCTTGACGATCACCGGCTGATTGACGCGATCGCTGTAGAGCGTGCGGGTTACCAGCAGTTGTCGCCCGTTGTCCGTGGGATCGAACGTAACCGTGAAGTCGTTTGCACGTTCACCGGTACGTGTGATCGTCAGCGTGTCGCCGGATATGTCGGCACGCACGCGGACTTGCCGGCCACCCGGCGTAGTTTCGACTTGTTCGCGGCCGTCCGCGACAAAGTTGATCTGCGGCGCTCTGGTGGATGCGATCGTCACGGCGTTACCACGGCGATCGATCGCCAGCATCTGTGGTGGATCCAACCGTCTCAACAACGCGTCGTAAACACGCTGTCGTTCGGAGAGGGACAGGTTTCTGGTGGCGGCGTCGACTGCGCGGCGCGCGTCGTCGCCCTGGCTGGCGTTTAACCGGAACGTACCCGTCAGGTCTGCACGGTTGCCGTAACCGCCGCCGCCTGGAATCGTCGAGTCATTCCACGCAACGTTGAAAGCACTCGCCAGCCGGTCGAGATCCTGGCGCAGAGTGGTCCACGAATTTTCTGTCTGATACGACAACTGCCGGCTGTTGACGTAAGTGTCGATAAATGCAGCGCGGTCGATCAGGCTGCGAGCGTCAGCATTAGTGGCTTGCCGGGTGTTGACGCGATTTCGTATTTGAACCAGCGCACTCTCGTAAGCTGAGAGTTGACGCCGGGCTTCGTCCGCTGAGCGACGATCGTTGCCGTACGAGCGGTTCAGATCCTCGCGGAAGCTGCGACTGAAGTTCGTGCTGCGCGAGTCGATGCGCTGAATCAGCTGGCGCATCTGGGCGTCGTTCAGGTTGTAGTCGTTGTTACCACTGGGATTCGTCGAACCCCATGTTGTGCTCAGGTTGTAGTAACCGGCTAATTGCTCGACGTCTGCGCGCAACGATTGCCATTCACGTTGCGAGCCTCCGCCTACGCGGTTACTCACGAGAAAACTATCGATCGCTGCAGCGCGGTCCAATACGACGCGAGCGTCGCTCGAAGCTGAGCGGCGCGTTGAAAGGCGCCGGTCGAGTTGGTTCACCGCACTCTCGAAATCGAGCACCAGGCGATTTAGATCGTCAGCGCGATAGTTGCCGCGCTCGGACGCGTTCTGAATTGCGCGTTGAAGATTGTCGGTGCGGGTTTGAATGCGGCGAACTGTTTCTCGAATGGTTGCTTCGCTGGCAAATTGGGCCGTGCCAATGCTGGTGGTGCCGGAGACTACGAGCATCACCAGGAATGCCTTGAAAGCCGTTTTTCTCATGGTTCTCATCCTCTTCTTCCTCCTTCGCTCCAGGGAGGTGACTGTCAAACTTTGTGCCAAGGTAGAAGAAG
>DATJKO010000267.1:0-2855 GCA_035491355.1 Pyrinomonadaceae bacterium | reverse complement strand
CTTCAGTATCCGCAGAAGGCGGCGGCGTTTGGTGAAGCGATCGCGCGACAGTTTGCGGAACAGGGAATCGAGTTGGTTGCGTCGCCGGCGATTGGCGGGATCGTGATCGGACACGAAGTGGCGCGTGCGTTGGGCGCGCGGTTTATTTGGACCGAGCGTGAAGCGGGGCAGATGACGTTGCGGCGCGGGTTCACGGTCTCGCCGGGCGAGAAAACTTTAGTCGTCGAAGATGTGATCACTACTGGTGGTTCGACTCGCGAAACGATTGATGCGTTGATCGCTGCCGGCGCGAATGTCGTGGGCGCAGCATCGATCATCGTTCGCTCGGCAGGCGTTGCGGAAGTCGGTGTGCCGCGGACAGCGTTGGCGTCGTTGAAGGTTGCATCGAACGAACCCGCTGAGTGTGATGCGTGCAAGCTGGGCGAGCCAGTGGTGAAGCCCGGAAGTCGCAAGCCGGTTTAATAATGAATCACAAGTTATTACTACAGTATGACGGCACAGACTTTCACGGGTGGCAGATTCAGGAAAATCTGAGGACGGTGCAGGGGGAGTTAACGAGTGCGCTCAGTTTGATCGAGGGACGCACCGTAAGTGTTCATGGCTCGGGTCGTACGGACGCGGGTGTTCATGCTGAAGGGCAGGTCGCGAACGTCGACATTCAGCGCGATATCACGCCCGAGAAACTACGGGCGGCGATCAATGCGAATGTCGGGAAAGACGTGCGAGTGCTGAACGTCGAGGTTGTCGATTCGACGTTCCATGCCCGTTATTCAGCGATCGAAAAGACTTACGTTTACCGGATCGTCAATGCGCATGTCGTCTCCCCGTTCTGGTCACGCTACGTATACCAGGACGCACGCAGACTGGATCTTGATCGAATGCGTTCGGCGGCGGAGTTGTTCCTCGGGCGCCATGATTGGACCGCTTTCTCCGCTGCGCAATCGGACGTAGAAGATCGTGTGCGAACAATCACGGGCGTGGCCATCGACGAACGCGTTGATGAGCGCGCGCAGTGTCCCATCATCGAGATCCGTGTTAGCGCTGATGGATTCCTCCGTTACATGGTCCGCACTATCGCCGGCACGCTCATGTCCATCGCTCGCAACGAGCTCGATAACGACGCGGTTAACGAGGCGATTGACACCGGTCTCCGCCCGCTGGCCGCGACCACCGCCCCCGCCTGTGGATTAACGTTGGTTTCAGTTCGTTATTAATGACTGCCCACAAAAGTTTCCCGAAGGCGCAAAGGCGCAAAGAAAGACGTGAGCCATGGTGCGGCCCATCGCGGGTGTTACTTTGCGTCTTTGCGCCTTTGCGGGAAACTGTTTCAGATCTCGATTGACAGCGAGAACCTTAAAGACAAGAATGACGAAGTTGCTAACGTATGCTGACTGATTTCGCAGGAGTGGTACAGCAGGGAACTCGCGAGGAGGCGCTGCTCGCCGCCGTCGCGTGGGACCGTTTACCGCGACACGTCGCGATCATCATGGACGGCAACGGGCGCTGGGCCGCGCAACGTGGACAGCCGCGCATTGCCGGTCATAAAGCTGGCGTCGAGGCGGTCCGGGCCGCGGTCGATACAGGCGCGCGACTCGGTCTCGGCGCGCTAACGCTCTTCGCTTTCTCAACCGAGAACTGGAAGCGGCCGCGTTTCGAGGTGGACGCACTGATGCGCATGCTGCGTCGTTATCTGCGTCTCGAACTCGACGAAATCGACCGTCAGAACATCAAGTTTCAAACCATCGGCCGGATCGGCGCGCTTTCCGACAACGTGCGCAAAGAAATCCAGCGCGCAACCGAACGCACCGCCCGCAACAAAGGGATGGTCTTGAGCGTCGCGCTGAATTACGGCGGACGTGCTGAAATCGTCGATGCTACTCGCGCCGCTATTCGACGCTTGCTCGACGAAGGGAGTCGTCCTGACGAGATCACTGAAGAACGGATCGCCAGCGAGCTTTACACGCGCAACCTGCCCGAGCTGGATCTGCTGGTCCGCACGAGCGGTGAATTGAGGATCTCAAACTTTCTGCTTTGGCAAAGCGCGTATGCCGAGATTTACGTCACCGAAACGCTCTGGCCCGATTTCCGCCGGCTGCATTTGCTCGAAGCGGTAGTCGATTATCAAGGAAGAGACCGCAGGTTTGGTGGTTTGAAACTGGTGGTTAACAGGGACCACGGATGAAACGAATCCTAACGGCGGTCATCGTCCTTCCGTTCCTGATCGCGTCAATTCTCATTTCCTGGTTATGGTGGTTATTCGTCCTGCTCGCCGCCGCCGCGATGGTGCTGGCGCTGTGGGAGTTTTACCTGCTCGCCAAACGACTCCAACTCAAACCCGATCCAGTCCCAGGTTTCGTCGCGGGTGCGGCGCTGATCACGATCTCGCTCCAGAACACACCGTGGCTCAATTTTCTGTTGTTCCTGTTGGTTGTCATGGTGCTGGTCGTCGTTACTTTGATCAGCGCGATGTTGCGAGGCGCGCCATTCGACAAGATGATTGCCTCGACCGGCGCGACGATCCTCGGCGTACTCTACGTCGCACTTCTCGGGACGCACCTCGTTCTGATCCGGACCGGATTCGAACCTTCGTTGTCAGCGCACCTGCTGAGTTTCTTTTTTCTCGTTTTGATGGGCTCCGATGCCGGCGCGTATTACGTCGGCCGAGCGCTTGGTAAGAACAAACTCGCGCCGGCGATCAGTCCCGGTAAAACGTGGGAAGGCGCGGTTGGAGGCATCGTCGCCGCCATCGCGATGGCTGCGGTCGCACACTTCTGGTTCTTTCGCGAACTCCCACTCAAATACATGCTGCCGCTCGCCGCGATCATGACTGTGCTCGGAATCCTCGGCGACCTCGC
>DATJKO010000266.1:0-3189 GCA_035491355.1 Pyrinomonadaceae bacterium | reverse complement strand
CTGCGGCCGGGAGAGACGTCCTTCACCTCGCCCTTTTGATTCGTAGCAGACCACGTTTGCACCGAAAGGTTTTTCAAACCCCAGATCGATGGATCGGATGGATGCTTCGTCACCGCGGCGACGGGCTGAGTGAAGTCGTATTTCTTTTCCTCGTCGATGTGATGCGCGAACAGCATCGTGTCGTGATTGAGCATGACGAAGTTGCGACCGATACGCACTCGCGGCGGAAGCAGAACTTGCCGCCGGCAGGACCAACAGCGACCGTCGTCGTCCTCCGTTTCCAACGCGTCATGAAAGTTCTCGGCGTTACAGTGAGTGCAATAGATGACCGAATCGCGCAGACGCACCATCGCTGAACGCCAGTTGCTCTCGCGCACCCGTCCGTGTTGCGGATCCGTGAGACCGTCAGTGAATGCTTTCGTAAACACTTCGCGCAGGAAACGCGGGTAGACGGTCCAAAACGCGATCGCGTTTCGCTGATACTGCGGATCCGGTGCGTTCGAGTCGTCGTCCAAGTCGAAGATGAACAGCGGCTCCGTTCCGTAGAGTTTTTTCATGGCCGGCAAGTCGAGACACTTGATCGCCAGCTCCTTTCGGCCCTCGAGCGGATGATGCATCACGAACATGTAGAACAACAGTACTGCCAGCGAGAAAAGATCCGTTTGCGTGCTGGGCACAGCCTCGCCGCGAACGATCTCGGGCGCCATGAAACGCGGCGTGCCGTAGATCGCGCTGCGTGACTGATTGTCGACGGCGACGTTGTCGTTATCGCAGATCAGGATCTCGCCGGTGTCCGGATCGAAAAACGCGTTGCCGAAAGAGATGTCGCGATAGCAGAGACCCTTCGTATGAAGCTGAAGATAACTATGCGAGAGTTCGAGTCCGGCGGTCGCGAGCGCGCGGAAGCTTGGCTCGATGCGCCGCTTCATCAAGTCGACGATGCTGCGGAACCGGCGATCGCGAAGCGGCATAACGTAGCCGAAGCCCGCTGTCGAACTCGACGAAGCGAGTTCGGTGGGCCACAGGAACCGATCGCTCGGCGCGCCCATGCGCACGAGCGTTTCGAGTGCCTTTTGTTGATCGGCTGTTGCGGATGCCGGGTAGTACCACTTCAGCGCCACCGGCCTGCCTTCAATCTGCGCCTGATAGACCTCACCCTGACCGCCACCGCCGAGATACTTCTCCACGACACAGTTGCCATGCGACGCAGACGTCCGGACTTTCTGACCGGGTTTGAGAATCTGGTCCATCTTAATTATCCAGCGACGACAGAATCCCCAACGTTACGTCGTCGCCGCTGCCGGCTCGGGTTGAGTCTTGCAGCCAACCGGCGAGTTGGCCGTTCACGTTTTCGAGGCCGTGCTCGCGAATCATTTGCAGAATGTCGGACCCGACTTTGAGAAAGCCACCTTCATCGCGAAAGGAGTTCGGATAGCCGTCGGTTGAGAGCAGAATCAGCGCGGGACGTGATTGCGTCAGTGGCTGAAAGTTGACCCGGAAGTCCCGCCATGCTTCCGGCGCGCAAAGGGAAGTGGTCTCGTTGCCAAAGAGGCGCTCGTCCTTTATTAAAGGACGGCCGATGTCGCCGCTGTCGCTAACGGAGAGAATCTCACCGTCGCCGAGTTGGAGGTACATGACGAATCGTTCGGTGACAGCTGCGATAAGCAGCGTCGCACCGTAAGCCACCGTCGGACCCGCTGCTAGTGCAGAGACTTCTTCCGCTGGCAGCGGATCTTTCGTCAGGTGTTCGGCGACGGCTTCCGACCAGTTGCGGACGAGAGCGCGCGGTAGCCACTCTTCCGTCGCGTGTTTTATTAAGGACAGGTTGCTGACGTCGTTCTGGCTGTCGATGAATTCATTGACCAACTCCGCGGCGTTTTCTACCGCCAGCGCCGCGCCGATGTGACTCCGCGGGTAACGCGCACTGCCGTGACCGTCAGCGGCGGTGAGCACCACCGACGACCCGCGACCGGCGGAAGGCAGCCAGTAGATCGCGTCCTGGTTGGGCAGGCCATTGCGCTCATGCGCGGCGCCGCGAACACTCTGTCCCACAACTTGCCAGTGAATCGACATTCTGAATCACGCACTTACCACACGTCGTCTGCGGAGCCTGTTCCCATGTCGGGAATAACAGGAATCGGAACGTTGAGACCCGGTGACGAGCCGGCGGTTTGACTGGCGGGTGAGGATGCCGACTTGAGCACCGCCGTCGATACCCAGCGAATGTACTTGGTCAATGCTTCCGGGTTGTTGGCCAGAAGAGGTCTGAGCTCCGGGTTGGCGATGAATTTCTTGAGCACTTCCTGATCGGCGTCCTCACCGATCGCGATCGCAATGCGCACTGCTTTGCGTCCCCATGGTTCGTTCATTAGCGCTTGCAAACCGGAGGTGAAGTCGTCAGTCGGTTGGCCGTCGGAGATCAGCACCAGCACCGGCGGCAACGCGCGGTCGGTCATCGGCGGGATCCGGAGTTGATCGGCGACGAGCGTGAGTGCACGGCCCATCGACGTGACGCCGCCCGCCTGGAGATCGTCCCACTTGAAGTCAGCGATGTCCGTTGGGTGCGACACATGCCACTGAGCGCCGTCGGAAAATCGGACCGCGCGCACCAGCACCTGCGCGTTTGGATTTTCATCGGCGACGTCCTGCATGTTGGGAATCGCTTCCTTGATTGCCGTATTCAACGACTGGATCTTCCCGTCGATCGCCATCGAGCCGGAGCAGTCGGCAATCCAGATGAAATGCAGCGGCCGCGTCGCCAACTCACCACCAGGTCGCATCGTCATCGCACGTAGTCTCCTAAGCTAATAAATCGTATCGGATGTCTAGATATCCAAGAGCGCCCTGATGAGTTGCAGGCGATCGGACAATCCGCCAATGCCGTGAGCAATTTCGTAAAATCTCATGTGGTGTGGCGCCTGCGCTCGCTCAGCCTCATTCTTGAGGTCAATTTCAAGCTTGCTCAGAGCGCGTTTGTAAACGTTTTGGACTACATGGCCCAAAGCCTCTGCCGGTGGCATGGCTGCGGTTTCGGAAATGATCGCCAATATGTCTTGCTGAACTTCCTTGGCCTTCTGCGAACCGAATTGTGCGCCCCCAACCTTCGCTCTGTATGCCGCCAGGTCGAGCACTCCCGTATCCAGCTCGTGTGTCCAGCGCTTCAAATGTGCAACGACGGTGTTAATTGAA
>DATJKO010000265.1:0-3322 GCA_035491355.1 Pyrinomonadaceae bacterium | reverse complement strand
CTTCTCTTTCTGATCTTCACCGTTGGCGTCCGGACGCATGTCCTTGCCGTAAGGAGAGCGAAGCAGGAAGTGGGGCAAACAGAGCGCGACGTAGCGTGAGTCTTCGCTGTCGCGGAACGATCGCCACTTCACGAGCTCAGTGCTCTCGAAGGTCTTGGCGAGGTCGCGAGGATTGCCAAGATCGTTAAAGCTGTCCAGGTCGAACATCTGCGCACTTGCGGCCGCGATGAATGGCGCGTGAGCAGCCGCAGCTACATTCGACATTTTCTCGAGCCAGTTGATGTCCTGCGGGCTGCGGCCGAACTCGAAGTCGCCAACCAGCACGCTATAAGGACTACCGCCGAACGTTCCGTACTCTTCCTCGTAAATCTTCTTGAACTGGACGCTCTGGTCGAATTCCACCGCGCGTTCGAGGTCCTTTTGAATCTCGTCTTTCGTGGCATTCAAAAGACGAAGCTTCAACATGGTCCCTGTTTCCGCACGGCTCACGAGGTAGTGAAGTCCACGCCACGAACGTTCGAGTTTGCAGAACGCTTCGTTGTGTATGACTTCGTTGAGGCCTTTGTTCACTTCCTCATCAAGCTCGGCGATGCGGCGGTTGATCAATCCAACCAGATCCACGTCCGGACCAAGCGCGATCTCTTTGTTCTCGACAGCATCGATCAGTTCCGAGAGCGCGTCGACGACCTGTTCGGCCTGGGCCTGATCGCGGACGATTTTTGCGCCGAGGTTCTCGTGAAACAAAGACAGCTTCTGTTGCAATTCAGTTTGGGGGGCAGGTGTACTCATTAGCTCTTACCTCCTTCGCCTTCACCTGGAACTTCGGGCGGCTTGGGCGCGCTGTCGGGCTCCGTCGGTGGCTTCAGCAACTGTTTGATCTCGCCCAATGCGCTTTTCAATGCAGTGCGCTTGTCGTCCTTCGTAAGCTGGTCGAGAAGGTTCTGTTGCAGCGGCACGTTTCCGTCGAGCTTCGTCACCATGTCAGAAAGCCGGGTGCGTTTTACGAAGCGATCGTTGACTTCGAGTTGCTTCAAAACTTTGATCGGACTGAAGTCTTCGATCTCCTGGAACGAGATGGTCTTGCCGCCGCCGTTGGTTTCGACCTTCGGGGCAATGGATTTCATGATGTCGTTGAAGTTGTCGCGATCGATTTCGACGTATTTGCGGTCGCGAAGAGCGGGGCGGTCGGAATCAACGTTTCCCGAGAGGTCGGCCAGAATTCCGACGACGAAGGGGAGTTCCATCTTGACGAAAGAACCTCGAGTCTCCACGTCGTAGGTGATCTGCACCCGCGGAGGACGTATCCGATCCAGTTTGTGTTGTGTGCTTTCTGGCATCGACTTTACTCCTTTGTGGTTGAGTGCTTGGTTGGAGAACTGCTTAAACAATTACGCGAGAAAAGTTCCCGCAAAGACCCAAAGGCGAAAAGGCTAAAGGCGCTGACGTGCGCAAGGGGCTGCTGGCGCACCGGGAGGCTCGTTCTCCTTCGCGCCTTTGCGTCTTTGCGGGAAGATAGGGATGACAGTTAACTCATGTCGGCCACCTCTTTCCGGTCAGCCGTAGCAACCTGTCGATCTCATTCAACTCGCCTTCATTGCGGACGATTTGTTGCAGCAGTTCAGGCAAGCTCATGGTCCCCCACTCCACGGCTCGTTTCACCAGGTAAGGTGTGGGGCTGTGTGGTTCTGTGCGCAGCAGGTAGTCCGCCGCTTCCGACAACCGGCGGTAAGCATCGCCGCGATTGCGGATTGGCCCAGCGGACCACAGTTCGAATTCCGGTTCACCTGCTTCGCCGGAAACTTCGTGCTCTTCATCGATTGATTCAGTCTCTTCGGGGCGCGAGTGCAGGTCATGCGAGATAAGCTGGTGAATCGCGCAAAGCGCTTCCTTGAATTGGCGCAGCGACGGTGCTTCCTTGCCGCATTTCTCGTCGAGGATCTGCTCGAGCAAATCGCAGACATGAATCGCGTTTTCGAGATCCTCGATTAGCTCGAGGTAGAAGAAACGATCAGTGGCTGCGACTGCGGCGCGGAACGTCGCGACGCTGGGATTGATCTTCGCGAGCGCTTCCTGCAGAGCACGCGGATCTTTCATGGCGAGGTTTTCGAAATGGCAGGCGCTTTCCCAGTCGACGTAGGCGTAACACTCGTTGCTGGTCTCGCTGGGAAGCGTCAACGGGATCTGCTTCAACTTCAGCGACAACTTCTGGTCGATCCAATCGAGGGGAGCGACGCGGCCTTCGAGATCGTTGCCATCGATAATTGGATAAAGGTCGTCCCAGAACTGTTCGCATAAGCCGGCGAGCAGGCTCAACCCGTTTGTAACCCCGGCAAGCCCGTAGAGATGCAACCACGTTTCGAGCAGCCAGCCGGCGATCTGAAGATCTTTGCTCTTCTTCGCTAGCGCTTCGACGCAGGCAGCTTCGGCCGAGGTCCAGTCGGCGCGTTTTAGGTTCGACTTGTAGATGCCCTGGCTGAGCGCCGGATCGTCTTCGCGTCGTGCGTCGACAATGCGATCGTACGTGCCCTCGTAACGAAGTGATTCGCCGGCGGGGTTCGCGCCCGGAATGGGTTGCAGCAGCTGCTGAAGATCGATCGCTCGTGAATGGTCTAAAACATTCATGTCATTATTCCTGTGGGGTTCCGGTTGCGAGCACGATGGGTAACACTGGAACGGGCGGCGCCTTCTTCGGGAAGCAGGGAAGCAACAACGGCTCCTGCTTGTTTGCCGTCACGAGACTCATTCGCATGAACACCTCGGCGTTCGCCGACTTCAACTCCGCACGTTGTGTCGGAGTTCCAGCGGGATCGGGATCGGTCCTGACCGTGAACTTCAGTGTGTAAGGATCGGGGTCGTAGCCTTGATCGCATTCGGCAGTCGTGCCCGCACGTTTCAGCATGAGTCCCTGGCGCACCAGCATGGTGAAAAGCGACCAGTGATCGTTGAATTCAAAAACAGCGACTCGATCTTTTGCTTTCACGGGCGCAGGGGTTGCGCCAGTGACGGGAACAACGGGCGAGTTGTTGGCCCAACGCAGCGTCAAACGCACGGGATCGCCGAACATCCAGCGACCTTCGAGGTCGTCGCTGAGGTAAGCAAACTTCTTCTTGCCGACTTCAAACTGCCAGTCGATGATCTGGTTCCCGCCGATCTCCTGTTCGCGGTTAACGCGAAACTGGACGCGGAAATCCATCATCGGCCCCTGCTTCTTCTCGAGAAACGGAGCAAAGAACTCGCGCACGCGGGCGACTTGATCGAGAAACTGGGCAGCGCTTTGCGGCGCAGATCCGAAGTCGGTGCTGCGCGTCAGTGCCTCACGCGC
>DATJKO010000264.1:0-4192 GCA_035491355.1 Pyrinomonadaceae bacterium | reverse complement strand
GAAGGTTTATTCTCAGCAAATGCCTCGCAACTCCTCGATTACGACAACGACGGCAGGCTCGATCTGGTATTGGCCACGGACAATGGAATCCGTGTGTGGCGAAACGGCAACCGCACAGGAGTCGATCCGACTAAGTCGCTTCCAACAACCCGTTCGCTCGTCCTTGCCTCTGGTGATCTCGACAACGATGGCGACACAGATCTCGTCTTCGGAGTTCCCGGCGGTGGATTGCACGTTGCGCGTAACGATGGCGGCAATGCAAATCGTTCGTTGCGCGTTGGACTGGCAGGGCGAGTCAGTAATCGCACTGGCATCGGCGCGAAAATTGAACTCCGCTCGGGAAGTCTCGCCCAGAAGCTCGAGACCTACTCGGCGTTTCCGGCGCCGGCGCCTGCTGACGTTGTGATTGGTCTGGGCCAACGAACCGTCGTGGATGCGGTGCGCGTGTTGTGGCCGGCGGGAATTGTCCAGGCTGAGACAGATCTCGGAACGGGCACGACGAACAAGAACGCGTTGGCAGTGTCGCTGACCGAATTGGATCGCAAGCCGTCGTCGTGTCCTTATCTGTATGTTTGGAACGGCGAACGCTTCGAGTTTGTGACTGACTTTCTCGGCGGCGGTGAGATGGGCCACCTCGACGCGCCCGGCGTTTTCAACATGCCCGACCCGGACGAGTACGTGCGCATCGACGGCGATCTGTTAAAGCCACGCAAGGGACGGTACGAGCTGCGGATCACAAACGAACTCGAAGAAGTGCTGTTCCTGGATCATCTGAAGTTGATCGCCGTCGCACATCCGCGCGATGTTGAGGTCTATCCCAACGAAGGTCTGACAGATCCGCCGCAACCGTACAAGCTCTTCAAGACCCGGAACGCTCAACCACCTTCAGCAGCGATTGACGAACACGGTCACGACGTGACCGCGCGTATCGCCCAAATCGATCGCCAGTACCCTGATGATTTCAAGCTTCATCCGATCCGCGGTTACGCCGACGAACACACGCTGACATTGACACTGAAGGAACGAGCGAACCGAACGTTGCTGCTGTTGACGGGTTGGACCGACTACGCGTGGTCGAGCGACAATCTCGCCGCGTCGCAGAGCGGCAAGAGTCTGCAACTCCCCGCGCTGCAAGTGAAAGACAAACGCGGACAGTGGCAGACCGTCATCGAAAACATCGGCATTCCGGTAGGTCGGCCGCAAACGATCGTCGTCGATCTAACCGGCAAGTTCTTGAGTGACAGTCGTGACGTTCGCATCATCACCAACATGCGCATCTACTGGGACCAGATCCTGGTAGACACTTCGGGCGGCAACCTCGCGACGCAGATAACACGTCTGGCTCCAGGCATCGCCGATCTTCGCTGGCGCGGTTTTTCACTCGAGCATTCGCCCGATGCTCGTCAGCCAATGACTTACGACTACCGGAATGTGTCGTTCACGTCGCCGTGGAAAGTGATGACCGGGCGCTACACACGCGAAGGTGATGTGCGCGAGTTGTTGCTGTCGTCTGACGACATGTTTGTGATCTCGCGACCGGGTGACGAATTGAGACTCTCGTTCGCGGCCGACAAACTCCCACCGCTGCCTGACGGCTGGACGCGCACGTTCCTGCTGTACGCCGACGGCTTCAGCAAGGAAATGGACATCAACTCCGCGAGTCCCGATCAGCTTGCGCCCCTGCCGTTCCACGGCATGAGCAAGTATCCGTACTCCTGGCCCGAGCGTTATCCGCTCACTCCCGCACGCCGCAAGTATCTCGAAACCTACAACACGCGCGTGGTCACTTCGAACGTGCCAAACATTGCGTTGGAACTTATTGACAGCCGTTCGCTTCTGAACCTGCAGGAACAAGAGAACAAGTCGGGAAGGGGGCAAGCGAAGCGCGCCCCCGCTCACTGAAGGCGGGGGCGTGGCCCCCTTCCTGACTTGTTCTTGATGAGGAGACGCTTCCATCTAGAGCTTGAGCAAAGGCAACTTCCTCAAAGGTCAAATGACGGAACACATCAGGTACTCAGCGGCAGCGTGCCAAACAGATTTCGCGAACCCGCTCGATCGGCGTTCGATGCGCGCGAACACGGAACGCATGTTGTCGATGATCGACTCCGCGGCCGCCGGCGCTGCGCCGTTCCTGCCTGTGCGCCTCGTCGTGTTTCCGGAGTTCGCGCACGCCGCGCCCGTCTTCGCCACGGTCGCCGAGTTGATCGACAAACTCGCCATTCCGATTCCCAACGAGCACACCGAGCGTCTGCAACAGAAGGCGAAAGAGCACGACATCTATATTCAAAGCGGATCGATGCTCGAGGTCGATCCAAAATGGCCCGGCCACGTCTTCAACACCACTTGTCTGATTGGACCACAAGGACTGATTCAGAAGTTCCGCAAAGTAAACACGTGGATTCCGTACGAGGTCCATACCAGCCCACACGATCTTCCCGACTACGACGAGCCGCTGTTCCCCGTCGCCGACACGCCAATCGGCAAACTCGGCTGCGCGATCTGTTACGACTGGTTGTTTCCGGAAGCGTTGAGACAGTTAGCGGCGAACGGCGCGGAGGTGTTGATACGCGTTTCGGCCTACATGGATCCGTGGGGAGCAACTGAACCGATGGCGTGGTGGACTATAGTCAATCGGTGCCGCGCGCTCGAGAACCTCGCCTACGTCGTCGCTGCAAATCAGGGCGCCAGCTTGAAACACTATCCACCTTACTCGTGGCCCGGTGGCAGTCAGATCGTCGACTTCGACGGCCGCCTGCTTGCCGAAGCCTCACCGGGTCCGGGCGAACGCATCGTCGTCGCACCGATTGACATCTCGGCGCTGCGTCACGAGCGCGCGACTCGACGCGGCCATCACATGCTGGCCCACCTGCGAACCGAGGCGTATCCGGTGTACCAACGACATCAATACCCGCCCCAACCAATCGCAGCGCCGTTGAGTTATGAAGCGAACAACGATCTCATCGACGAGGCTAAGTCAAACCTTGAGAAAGATCCGCCGTCGATAAAGAATCCACATCATCACTAACCAAAACAGCACAAAGGCGATCGCGAACGCCAGCGACGCGTCAATTGGCGGAAGCCACGACTCAAACGCGTGCTCGTAGATCCAGCCGCCGAGCGACATACCGCCAACCTTAATTACGCCGAATAGGTCGGCCATGATTCCCGCGCCGACGTACAGCGCGATCGCGTTCATGCCGAAAACCTCAAACGGCTTGGCCCAACGTCGATAGCCTTTTATGTCGATCAGCCAGTAGCACAGACTCAGAAATTGCAGCGCCAGACCGCCACTGAACAGCACATAAGAGCTGGTCCACAGCGCCTTGTTGATCGGGAAGAACGCGTTCCAGGCCCAACCGAACGCGATGCAAACGGCGCCCACCACAAACATCCCCGCCACTTTTTCATAGCGCGTCTTTTCGCCGCGCAACCAGGTTCCGGTCAGAACGCCAATCAACGTCGTGGCAATCGCGGGTATCGTGCTCAGAATTCCTTCAGGATCATAAACCTTCGCCTGTCGCCAAACGTGGTTTGGTCCAAATACCAAACGATCGATGAACGACGGCAGACTTCCCTCCTTCGTCAGATCGCCGGCGAGAAAACCCGGCGCGGGAATGTAGTTCACGATGATGCAGTAAAGGATCAGCAGCCCGATCGTGATCGCGAGCTGAGTGGCGATGCGCGTGTTCAGAAAGATGATCGACGCGAAGAAGTAGCAGACGGCAATTCGCTGCAGCACTCCGGGGATGCGCAACTCGGCGACGGGAAAATGCGGAAACGCATTCAGGAACAATCCGATGCCGAATATGATCAGCGTTCGTTTGATGACCTTGAAGTACAGATCGCGTTTACTGCCGCCACGCTCAACGCGACTGGCAAACGCCAACGGTATAGCAACGCCGACGATAAATAGAAAAAACGGGAAGACCAGATCCGTCGGCGTCCAACCGTGCCACTGCGCGTGTTCGAGCGGCCAGTAGATGTGTTCCCACGTGCCGGGATTGTTTACCAGCACCATTCCGGCGATCGTGATGCCACGGAAAACGTCGAGTGATACCAACCGCTGGGCGTCGCTTGGGGGCGTATTTGCCATGTTGTGTTTGACGATCCTTCGTCTGGGTTTAAGTTCAAGAGCTTATCGGGGTGTGTGCGAAGGGATTTTACGGCTAACGCAACAACTCGTCTAATTGAT
>DATJKO010000263.1:0-5426 GCA_035491355.1 Pyrinomonadaceae bacterium | reverse complement strand
TCGCGATAGTTGTAGATCTCGCCGTTAAGAATGACTGCGACCGACCTGTCCTCGTTGAACGCCGGCTGCTCACCAGTGACCAGATCGATGATCGCGAGACGTCGCATGCCGAGTGCGGCGCCAGTCGTGACGTAGAGACCCTCCGAGTCCGGCCCGCGGTGGACCATCCGTTCGCACATCGAATGCAGCAAGTCTTGCGCGCCTTCAGGCGGCGGCGTGTGTGATTCGAGATTCGCCCAACCGGTAATTCCGCACATACTGCTTCAGGAGTTGTCGTTATTGAATCCGAGACGTTCGCGCACCGCGTAGATCGCCTTAGCCTGCGACTCGTGGTACGTGCGCACCAGCATCTCGGCGAGCAGGCCCATCAGCAAAAACTGCACGCCGACCGCAAACATCACGATCGTCAGAATGGGCAACGGTGTCTGTACAAAGTCGGCTTTATGAAAAATCTTCAGAAACACCGCGTACAACCCGGCAAGCAGCGAAATGGCGAACGCAAACATCCCGAACATGCCAAACACGTAGATCGGTTTCGTCTGATACGAAGCCATGAACTTGATCGTCATGAGATCGAAGACGACCTTTAAGGTTCGCGACAATCCGTATTTCGACTTGCCCATCGTGCGGGCGTGGTGCTTCACAGGAATCTCGGTAACGCGGGCACCGGCCCACGACGCGTAGATCGGAATGAAGCGGTGCATCTCGCCGTACAGGCGCACGTCCTGCAACGACTCGCGCCGGTACGCCTTCAACGAACAGCCGTAGTCGTGCAGCGGCACTCCGCCGATCCACGAGATGATCCGGTTCGCGATCATCGACGGAATCTTGCGCGTGAACATTTTGTCCTGGCGGTTCTTACGCCAGCCGGAGACGACGTCGAAACCCTCGTCCAACTTTTCGAGCAGGCGGCTAATGTCCTGCGGATCGTTTTGCAGGTCCGCGTCCATGGGGATTAGGACTGTCCCGCTGGCCGCGTCGATGCCGGCCGCCATCGCTGCTGTCTGACCGTAGTTTCGGCGCAGCGCCACGACGCGCACGCGCGGATCGACTTCCGCAATCTCGCGCAAAATGTTCAAGCTGCCGTCGGTTGAGCCGTCGTCGACGTAGACGATCTCCGCGGTACGATCGAGCGAGCGTAGCGCCTCGTCGAGTTTGGCGTGCAGCGGACGGAGGTTCGGTTGTTCGTTGTAGACGGGCAGAAAGATCGAGACCTCAGGCGCTTCGGCGGCACGCTGAGTGGCCTCGTCTTCATTCAGGGTTCGCGGTTCGTCGAGAATCTTCATCCCGTCGCGCATTTTAGACTAAATCCCCTCGGAACCACTCAATAAACCGGTGCAATCCTTCTTCGATCTGTGTCGCGGGGTTGTAGCCGAGCAGCTTTCGTGCACGCGTAATGTCGGCGAAGGTCTGTGGCACGTCACCGGGTTGTGGCGGCTGGCGATCGATTATGGCGTGTGCGTCGAGCGCCTTTTCCAGGAGCGCGATCAACTCTCGGAGTTCTACTGTGTGCGACTCGCCCAGATTGATCACTTCGTAGTCGCTTTTGTCGTAATTGATCGCTGCGACGACGCCGTCGATGATGTCTTCGACGTAGGTGTAATCGCGGCGCGTGCTGCCATCTCCAAAGACCGGGATCGGTTTTCCTTCGCTAATCAATCGCGCGAACTTGTGAATCGCCAGATCCGGTCGCTGACGTGGACCATACACCGTGAAGAAGCGCAGACAGATGCAACGGATGCCGTAAAGGTGCGAATAAGTGTGACAGAGCAGTTCGCCGGCGCCTTTTGTCGCCGCGTATGGCGAGATGGGCTGTCTAATCGGATCGTCTTCGCTGAAAGGGACTTTGGAGTTGATGCCGTAGACTGAAGACGACGAACCGAAGACAAACTGTTTGCTGTTGTGTCGCCGTGCAAACTCGAGCAGGTTCAATGTGCCGGTGACGTTCGTTTCGTTGTAAAGCTGCGGCTCGCTGAGTGACGGACGCACTCCCGCGCGCGCCGCGAGATGAACGATGCAATCGAAATCTCTAGTTGCGAGTGCTTGTTCTAGTGCGACGCGATCTCGAATATCGACTTCGGCAAGCGTGTATCGCGGATCTTTCAGATGGCTGCGGATGTTGTTCCGTTTGATTTCCGGGTTGTAGAAGTCGTTGAAATCGTCGACGACTGTGATGTGCTCGACGTGGGTGGCGAGCAGCCGATCTACGAGATGCGATCCGATGAACCCGGCGCCGCCAGTGACAAGAAAGTTCTTCATCCGCGGCTCACTTTGTAGCATAGATCCAGAGGTGCCAGCCCCATCGCGAGGCGAGGAGCGACTCGAGTGAACGCGGAAGTATTGGACCAAAAATCGGAAGCCAGCGCTTGTTGAAGAAGTAAGTTCGCAACTCGACCTTTGAGAAGTCTTTGAAGAGCTCGCGTGCTTCGTCGCGTGAATAGACGCGCGCGAGCGGATTGCCGGCGCCGTCAGTGTTTCGATTCAACAACTCCTGTGAGTCCAGAAAAGCGCCTTCCGAACGTACACGGCGTGCGTGTTCGCGGAGAGAGTCTTCTGGTTCGCCTGTGAAGAGGCGAACGAGTTTTAGTCCGGCGTTCCAGCGAAGCAGGTGAATGCCCGCACGCCGCAACATCGAGATGTTTACCCGGTAGTTGTAGGAGTTGCGATGGTAAAGCATTACCACCGCGCGACCGCCGTTGCGAAGTACGCGATGGACTTCGCGAATTGCTCCGGGCGTGTCGGGCGTGTGATGTAGCACGCCATGTGAGTAAACGATGTCGAATGAATTGTCGGGGAAGTCGAGCTTCTCCGCGTCGGCGACGCGAAACGTGCCAGGAAGATTGAACAACTCAAAGCGACGGCGAGCGAGATCGACAGCAGCTTGGGTTAGATCGATGCCCGTGTAATCAGCGCCGGCTTTGGCAAACTGGGCGCCGTCAGTGCCGAGTCCGCACCCGACTTCGAGTACGCGCAGGTTCTTGGTCTTATCAAAGCCCGCGGCCGCCGGAATGTGCCACTCTTTTTCGTAACGATGTTGTTCGATTACCTCGTAAAAAATGCGAGAGCCCGGTCGGGCGTCGGCAAACTTGCTCCCGCAGGGATGGTTCTGCCAGAAGTCGCGCACGCGATCCTTGAGCTGGGCATTTGATTCTGACATTGCGAAGTGAAGGAAGGATAACAGTGACGTGAGTCGTGCGACAAAGGATGAGCATCGGTGGGGGCATTATCGGGAGTTGAAACCGTGAGGTGCGCGTTGTTGTGAGCAGCGGACTTCGCGCCGAGCGGCGGCGTTTACGTCCTTTCCATATTTTCTACTCCGCTGTCTTGCGCCTCAGGCCAGCCTTGCTGGGCGAACCGCCATGAGGCGCAAGAGCGAAGGTCGTTGGGGTGAGGATCCCAAATCCGGCGCGGGACACCCACCTATCCCACCAGTTGATTTTGCCCCCTCTCTCAACTGGGCCGGATCAAACGCCTCACGAGTAAATCTCGATTCTTGCCATTCTTCAGACTTGCTCATAGAATCTCGCAGTCCGTGAACAGCAGCGGCGTTTGACGACGCGCGAACTATACTCACGCGGCGACCTCAAGTCCTTAAAGCAAAATCAAATAAGTATTAGCTCGGTCTCAAGGGGAAGAATGCCTCATCTCAATTCTCACTGTTACGAATTTGGTCCTTATCGACTCGACGTGGGCCAACGCGTCCTCACGCGCACTGGCGAAACAGTCTCGCTCACACCAAAAGCTACCGACATTCTGACGCTGCTCGTTGCGAATGCTGGTCAACTCATGGGGAAGGATGAGTTGCTTAGGCTGGTGTGGCCCGACACGTTTGTCGAAGAGTCGAATCTTACGCAGAACATTTTTCTGTTGCGGCGGATCTTAGGCGATGAACGTCCAGCGCCGCGATATATCGAGACTGTCGTTCGGCGAGGTTATCGGTTCATTGCGAATGTCCGGGAGATTGGTGGCGAACCTGGAAAGCGCGTGGCTGATCCCTTCGAGCCTTCTTCGCTTGCTGCCGGAGCGTATGGTCCAGTGCTCGGATCGTTTACCGGAAACGGTGATGACGTTTCAGCACGACCGAGTGTGGCAGTTCTCCCCTTTCTCAATGCGACTGGCGATCACGACATTGAATACCTGGCGGATGGTCTAACTGACCACATCGTTAACAATCTATCGCGCGTATCGCGACTGCGCGTGATGTCGCGCAGTGCTGTCTTCCGATACAAGACGAAGAAGGAAGTCGATCCGCGGGTTGTTGGGAGAGAACTCGGGGTAGCGACAGTGCTCGTGGGGAAACTGACGGCGCGACCGGATGGGCTCGTCATTAGCGTCGAACTGGTGGAGGTGACGACTGGTTGGCAGCTCTGGGGCGACAGCTTCGACTGTCGACTCGACGACCTCCTCGACATTCAGGAAATAATCACGCGACGGCTATTGACAGCGCTGAAGTTGGACCTGACCGGAGACGAAGAGAAGCGCATCACCGCGCGCTACACCGAGAACGCGGCGGCCTACCAGTCATACCTCGAGGCGCGTTATCACTGGAGCAAGTACACGCGACTGGGCATCGAAAAAGCCATTACTCACTTCCGCCAGGCCATCGAACTCGACCCCAACTACGCCCTCGCCTACGCGGGCATCATCGACTGCTATCTGCGCCTCGCAACCAACTACCTCCCCCCCGAGGAGAATATTGAAGGAAGAGCTTCGGATCTGTTACGGAACGATGCGACGAAAGAGAATGCTCGTCCGGACTCATATGAACAACTCCACGGCTTAGACCCGAACATAAAGTTACGTTACGAATGGGACTGCAAGAACGCGGAACGAGAATTACGTCGAGCAAGTGAGTTAAAGGCAGCCTATCCTTCAGCACACCAGTGGAATGCCGCGTGTCGTCTCGCGTATCAGATCTTCAAGAAGTCGCAGCCCCTTTCAACTCAATCGGCTGAGATTGAAATGCGGGAACCCGTTGAGGCGATTAGCGGTTTACGATCCGCGCAGATCACATCGCTGAATGTGACACTCAGTGAAGAAGTGCAGATATGTTGCGCGATCGCTCGCGAACAAGTAGACGCAGGAAACCATGAGGCCGCTTGTTTGATTCTCGAGAGGTGGTGGCAATTCGGCAACTGGCCAGAACTGAATTCCGCAAATGAATTCTCTTGTGCGGATTTGCTGTTCACCACAGGAGTACTCGCAGGTTGGCTCGCTAGCACGCGGCAGCTCCCAAACGGGCAGAAACACGGAGAAGCACTGCTCAGTGGCGCGATAGCTCTTTTTGAACAGGTGGGTTCAAGGCGCTGGGCATCTGAGGGTCGAATAGAACTTGCTCTTTGCTACTATCGACAGGGACTATTTGGACATTCACGTTCAGCCCTAGTGAGGGTTCTTGATTCATTGGGCACGGAAGACAATGAATT
>DATJKO010000262.1:0-3729 GCA_035491355.1 Pyrinomonadaceae bacterium | reverse complement strand
CCGGAATCAGTCGCACATACTGCTCCCAGGTTTCCGGAAAGATCGCGCTCGCTCCCTGCCCTTCTTCGTAGAACCAGCGCGTTTCGTTTTGCCGCCCGAGGAAAATGCCACGCAAGACCAGTGCAAGCACTCGGTCCGGATGCGTCTCCGCGTACGCAAGCGACAGCGTGCTGCCCCACGAACCGCCAAACACCACCCACTGCTCGATGCCGAAGTGTTCGCGTATTCGTTCGATGTCGCTGACGAGATCCCAGGTCGTGTTGTTGACGAGCGAAGCGTGCGGAATGCTTCGACCCGAGCCACGCTGTTCGAACAGGATCACGCGATAAGCTTGCGGGTCGAAGAAGCGTCGGTAGTCGTCGACCAGACCCGCGCCTGGACCACCGTGCAGAAACACGACGGGTTTACCGTTCGGGTTGCCGCACTGCTCGTAATAAAGTTGGTGAACGTCGGAGACTGGAAGATGTCCGCTATCGTAGGGTTCGATGGGATCGTACAGAGTTCTTAGTGGTTCCATTATGGCGGCGATTATCGTTTGAGTTCGCTCGCGCCGCAAGAAGAGGCATGTTCTTATCTCCCGCAAAGACGCAAAGGCGCAAAGCGCTGCCGCGTGTCTAAAAAGTCTCTATAAGTCTCAGCGGACTTTCCTTTGCGCCTTTGCGCCTTTGCGGGAGACTTCCTTACCTGGGAAGCTTCGAGCCGACCGACGGCACGAACGTGATCGATCCAGACTGCTTGCGCTCGAGACTGTCCGGCACTGCGACGGGTTCAAACGTCGTCTTCGACATCGTGGCAGGCGCTTCCGTCGCCGCTTTCACAAACGTGCTGGCTGAGAACTTCGGAGCTTTCGTCTTCGTGTCAGCGTTGGTCATGCTCTTCGCTTCGATCCGCGACTCGCGCGTCGCCTTCTCGCGATTCACAGCGACGGCTGAGTTCGTATCGGTCACGCTCACAGCTGTGGTCTTGTCGTTGTCGTTGGTGACTGTTTCAGTCTGCGCAAAGCACGGCAAGGCGACGACGAGGAGGGCGACTGCGGCGACCGAAAGTTGCGAAAGTCTTTTTTGCGCTGACATGATTTCTATCTCCCTTTCAACTTGATTACCACGATGGATGGGAGATTAGCAGCGAGTTGAGGGCTTGAAAATTGTACGTTAGTTCCGCGCCATTGCACTTTGGTGCAAGCACTCGAGCAACGATTCAATACTGAAAGGTTTGTTGAGGAAACAGGCGGCGCCGTCGCGGAGCACCTGCCGTCGCACCGTGTCGTCCGCCTGGCCCGAGATGAAGACGATGGGAGTTTCGATCCCGGTGTCGTTTAGTTCCTGTTGCAGCTCAACGCCACTCATTTCCGGCAGGTTAACGTCAAGAATCAGGCACGCGTAATCTGCCGCCGTGCTCGACGCCAGGAACTCCTCGGCTGACCTAAACCACTGTACTTGAAAGCCTTCCGCGGCAATTACGCGACACAGCATGCGTCCGACAGACTGGTCGTCGTCCACCACGGCAATCGAAGTGTTCGTCTGTTCCACAACCAGAGTCTAACAATGGCGTCGGAGGCGGGGTATTGTACGAGCGTTCAGGGATATTGCACCAAAGTACAATACGGGCAGGTCAGGTGGAGACGCCGAGCTTGTCAGCCATGCGAACGAGATCGGCTACCGATTCGGCGTGCATTTTCTGGACGACCTGCGCCCGATGTGCCTTGACGGTGCGTTCGCTGGTTCCGAGCTGCAGCGCGATCTGTTTGTTGAGCGAGCCGCTTGTGACGAGCGCGAAGACTTCGCGTTCACGCGCGGTCAAAGATTGATAACGACCCTGAAGTTCAACCAGCTCGTCCAACTTCGTCCGTGATTCGCGGTCCCGCGCGATTCCCTCTTTGATCGCGTCGAGCATCTCCTGATTACGAAACGGTTTCGAAAGGAAACCGATCGCGCCAGCCTTCATCGCTTCGACTGTCATCGGAATGTCGCCGTGGCCGGTGGTGAAAACGATGGGTAGTGGACGTCCTCGTTCGGTAAGTTGACGTTGCAGATCGAGACCACTCAAGCCCGGCATCTGCACGTCGAGCACCAGGCACGCTGGACCGTCAGGCTGCGGAGCCGCGAGAAACTCTTCAGCCGACGTGAAGAGCACGGCTTTCAATCCAATCGTTTGCACCAGGCGCGAGAGAAAGTTGCGAAACGACGGATCGTCGTCGACTACGATCACGACAGGCGGCTTCTCGGTCATTGCACCTCCCCATCGACTGCGGGCAGCGTAAACTTAAACGTCGCTCCTCCCTCCGCGTTCGGTTCCGCCCAGAGCCGGCCACCATGCGACTCGATAATCGAACGACTGATCGCCAGCCCCATTCCCATCCCGTTCGTCTTCGTAGTGTGAAACGGTTTGAATAATTGTTCGGCGTCAGTTCCCTTGATCCCCACGCCGCGGTCCGAGACCGCCGCGAGCACGCCTCGGTCAGACACGGTCGTCTCCAGCTTCAACTCACGCGTGCCATTCTCAACCTCGCTCATTGCCTCCATTCCGTTCATGACGAGGTTAATCAGCACCTGTTGCAGCTGAACTCGATCGGCGGCAACTAACGGCAGCGCCGTGGCGAGGTCCGACCGCACAGTCACCTGCTTCCGTTGTGCTTCATGATTGATCAGTTCGACCACTTCGCGGGCGACATCGTTGAAGTCGGTCGGCAACTTGTTTGGCACGTGCTTCTTGACCAGTGAACGAATGCGCGCTACGACTTGACTCGCGCGATGACCATCACTCGAGATGTCTTCCAGCGCCTCGCGCAGTTGGACCAAATCTGGTTGTGAGTCTTCAAGCCAGCGCAAACAGATGTCAGCGTTGCCGACGATTGCGCCGAGTGGCTGGTTCACTTCGTGCGCGATCGACGCCGCGAGTTCGCCCATCGTGCTAACTCGCGCGACGTGCGCCAGTTCCGCCTGCGTGACACGCAGTTGTTCTTCTCTCGTCCGCAACTCGTTAGCCGCGCGTTGATGTTCGATTGCGATGCCGGCAATGTGTGTTGCTACTTCGGTAAGTCGCGCTTCGCTGCCGGTGGGCGTCTGCGGTTGGCGGTAGTACATCGCAAACGAGCCGAGCACTTGCCCCGAGCCGGAAAAGATCGGCGTCGACCAGCAAGCACGCAGACCCGACAGCTTTGCGAGTTCCCGGTAGTCTTCCCAGAGCGGGTCGGTAAGCATGTCGGTCACGATCACTTGCTGGCCGCGATACATCGCCGTGCCGCACGAACCGTTCTTTGGTCCAATCGGTGCGCCGTTCACCGCCTGCACGTAAATCTTCGGCAGGTTCGGCGCGGCGCCGTGGCGAATGTATTTTCCGTCCTCGCTCAGCTCCACTACCGAACAAACCATGTCGTGCGACTGCGCCTCGATCAGAGTCACCAAACTCGCCAGAACTTCGGAGAGTGTCGCGCCTTGCGCAATCATTTCGAGCACCCGGCTCTGCCCGGAGCGAAAGATGTCTTCCTTCTTGCTGTCACTGATGTCACGGCAAACGACCATACCGCCGGACAATTCCCCCGCCGCATCTCGCAACGGTCTCCCACTGACCCGGACCCAAACGCCGTCCGGCTTCTTGTCGTGACGCACAAACATCTCGACGTCCTCAACCTCTTCACCACGGATGGCGCGCGCAAGCGGCAGGTCCTGCGCTGGAAAACGTGTGCCTTCATCGGATAGGTAAAGACCGTAAATGCGCGACCAGCTTTCC
>DATJKO010000261.1:0-8610 GCA_035491355.1 Pyrinomonadaceae bacterium | reverse complement strand
ATGGAAATGCAGGCGCTCGCGAACGGCGTGCTGCGCAAGATACTGATCAACGAAGGCGAGTCAGCACCGCTCGGACAACTTATTGCCGTAATCGGCGATCCTGGTGAAGACATCGCATCCGTACTTTCGGAGGCAGCAGCACCCAAACCCGCGGCAGCACCTGCACCCAAGGCCGCCTCAGAACCAGCGCCGAAACCTGCTGAGGAACCACCACCACCGCCTTCACCATCTCCTGCTGTCGCGACTAACGGACGAAAAGCGGGTACCACCGATTCAGGAAGAATGATTGTGTCTCCACTGGCGGCGCGGATGGCCGCCCATTCCGGCCTGGATCTGCGTTCTATTCAGGGCAGTGGTCCAAATGGTCGCATCATCAAGAGAGACATTGAGGCTGTACTAAGTAAACCCAAGGCGGCGACTGTCGCAGTTGGCACTCCGTCCGGCTACCGCGACGAGCCGGCCACCCAGATACGACAAACGATCGCCAAGCGTCTCGTCACGTCTATCGGACCGGTTCCGCATTTCTTCCTGACCGTCGACATCGAGATGGATCGCGCCGCCGAGATGCGTCAGAACATCAAAGCGCTCGATCCGGATCTCAAGATCAGCGTCAACGACATCATAATTAAGTGCGCCGCCGTCGCCCTGATCCAACATCCGCAGGTGAACGCCTCGTTTCAGGAGAAGTTCATCCGCTACTACGAACACGCTGACATCGGGGTCGCCGTGGCGATTGACGACGGACTGATTACTCCAGTCATTCGCGGCGCGGATCAGAAGTCGTTGAGTCAGATTGCCGGCGAAGTTCGCGAGCTGGCGGAACGCGCTCGGGGGAAGAAACTCAAACCTGAAGAGTACACTGGCGCTACTTTTTCCATCAGCAACCTCGGTATGTTTGGCATCGACGAATTCACGGCTGTGATCAATCCACCCGAAGGTGCGATTCTCGCTGTCGGCTCGATGACGGCGAAGCCAGTCGTGCGCGATAACGAGGTCGTCGTCAGACAGATGATGCGCGTGACGATGTCGTGCGATCACCGCGTGATCGATGGCGCTACCGGCGCGAAGTTCCTGCAAACATTCAAGAAAATTCTGGAGAATCCGCTCTACCTGGTGGTATGAGCAATCGCTTCAAGCCGCACCTCGCACTGCTAACCGTCCAGGTCCTCTTCGGGATTTGGCCTATTTTCGGCAAGATAGTTTTGCGTTCGATGTCACCGACGAGCCTCGTCGCTTGCCGGCTAGTGGGCGCCGCTCTCGCCTTCGCGATTCTGCAACGTCGGATCACACCGCTGCTCAGGATGCCGGTCAAAGACATTCTCATGCTGGTCGCGTGCAGCATGCTCGGCATCGTCGGTAATCAATTCATCTTCGTAAAGGGACTGTCGTTAACGACGGTCATCAACGTCGAGATCCTGAGCACGACCATTCCGGTTTACGCGCTCGCGGTCAGCATCCTGCTTGGTTACGAGCGTGGATCGCTGAAGACGCTGCTCGGCGTTCTTCTGTCAGCCGCCGGTGTTGTGTATCTCATAAACCCGCTGCACGCAGATCTCACGCGACAAACGACCACGGGCAATGTGCTGATCCTGATCAATTCATTTCTGTACGCACTGTATTTGGTGGCTTCGAAGGATCTCGTCGAACGATACGGCGCGTTGAATGTCGTGACGTGGATCTTCCTGGTGGGATCGTTGATTACCGTGCCGGTGGGGATCTACTCGTTGCAGCGGGAGAATCTGGGCGCGATCAGCGGGAGCGTCTGGTTGGCGGTTGCGTTCATCATCATCTTTCCGACGGTCGTCGCGTATTACCTGAACGCCTGGGCGCTGACACGTGTCCCGCCAAGCCTCGTCGCGGTTTACATCTACCTGCAACCGTTGATTGCGTTCGGATTTGCGCCGCTCTTGCTTGGTGAGAAGTGGAGCGGGCGCACGATCGTAGCCGCGATGCTGATCTTCGGAGGTGTGGCGTTGGTGACACGGGATCACGACAAACGAATTCACATCTCTGTTGAGGTCTGACTAAGGTCTCCCGCAAAGGCGCAAAGGAAAAACCAAGCACCAGACAGTCGCCGCAACCCGGCAGGCGGCAGAATGGTCGCAGCAACTCAAGAATCTAGCCGAGACTGGCTTGGTCTTCCTTTGCGCCTTTGCGCCTTTGCGGGAGAGCTTCTTTTCTACGCCGCCCTGACATTCTTGCTGTTACTGAAGCAACTCAGTATCTCGTCAGCGTCCAGCGTGTCGCGCTCCATCAATAACTCAACCAAACGTCCAATCGATTCACGCTCGTCGCTCACGATGTCGCGCGCGCGTTCGAGTTGCGAGTTGATGAGTTCGTTCGTCGCTTCTTCGATCCGGTCGAGCAAACTCTGGCTGTGCGGCTGATCGCTGTTGCCGAGGTGAATCGGACCCAGACGGCTCATACCAAACTCGCTCACCATCTTTCGCGCGATCTCAACGGCGCGCTCGATATCGTTCGAAGCCCCCGCGGTCATCGTCGACAGCAGGATCTGTTCGGCTGCACGGCCACCGAGCAGCAACGCAATCTGATCTTCGAGGTATTCGCGTTTCTTCATGAAGCGGTCGCGTTCAGGCAGCGACTGCGTCACGCCCAGCGCTCGACCACGCGGAAGAATCGACACCTTGTGAATCGGATCGCCATTCTCAACTGCTAAACCAACCGCGACGTGCCCAGCTTCGTGCACCGCGGTGGCGTAACGCTCATCGTCGTCCATCATGAAGCCCTGACGTTCGGCGCCCATCAGTATCCGGTCACGCGCGAACTCAACGTGTTTGCGTCCAACTGCCTGAGCTTCGTCACGCGTCGCAGCAATCGCAGCCTCGTTCATCAGGTTCGCCAGTTCCGCACCTGAAAAACCCGGTGTGCCCCGGGCGATCCATTGCAGATCCAGACCCGCTTCGAGTTTCAGATTACGAGCGTGGACTTTCAGAATCGCTTCCCTGCCCCCGACGTCGGCGAGGTCAACCGCGATCTCGCGATCGAAACGACCAGGCCGAGTCAGTGCTCGATCGAGGATGTCCGGCCGGTTAGTCGAGGCTATTACGACAACTGCGCTCGACTGATCGAAGCCGTCCATCTCCACCAGCAACTGATTGAGCGTCTGGTCCTGATCGGCAGAAGCGGAGTCACCACCGCGACCGCGCTGTCGTCCCAACGCGTCGATCTCGTCAATAAAGATGATGCACGGCGAAAGCTTTCGTCCCTTGGCAAACAGATGCCTGACGCGCGCCGCGCCCAGGCCGGCAAACTTTTCCTGAAAGCTCGATCCTGAGGCTGCGAGAAATGCGACGCCCGCTTCTTTCGCTGCAGCGCGAGCGAGCAACGTCTTGCCCGTTCCCGGCGGACCGTAAAGCAGAATGCCGCGTGGAATGCGTCCTCCAAGACGGCCGAACCGCTCGGGGTTGCGAAGAAACTCGATCGTCTCGCTCAGCTCGGCGCGCGCTTCATCGACTCCGGCAACGTCGTCGAAACCGACATTCTGTTGGCCGTTCTGATCCGTGAGTTCAAACGAGCCTTTGCCGCTCATGCTGGCGTAGATTCTCCACCCGGCGATTCCGATGAAAGCAAGTGTGAGCACCGGCAGTATCCAATTGAGCGAGCTGACGAGGAACCCGGGCTGCAACGGCGAAAACTCGACGGGAACGTTATGTTGCCTGAAGAGTTGGACGATCTCGTGCTGCGTCGCTTCACCCGTCACAGTCGCTTCGCGCAACGAACCATCGCTGCGGGTGACGGTCAATGTCTCTCCCTCAACCTTCAAGGCGACAGCGCCGCCGGTCCCCGCAAAAGCGTAGAGCTCCGAGTAATTAATCTTCTGCACCGGGGGTTGCCGGCGCTGATAGGTAACGACAGTAGCTGCAATTACGAGGGAGAACGTAACGACGGCCAACGAGATCAGCGCGACTCTACGAGTACGAACCGATACGCGCGGCGTGGGGGTGGGCATAAAAAACCTCCAAATGGCCGCCGGCAAACAACCCAGCGGCAAATAAAGACTTCAAGAACACAAAGAATCGGGATCAGGAAAGCGACGGAACTTCGAAGGAAGGGTCGCGACCGCGGCGAACGCCGCAATTCACTTTACCAGCGACGAATGTGCGAAGTCCAGAACAGATTCGTGAAAAGTATCCATAGACGATACGGATGGAGATCGGCAGTGACATGTTTTCATACGCAGAGGAACAATCATTCCGCTCAAATTCCCCCAAAATCCAGCTCAGCTCGACGGCATGGTCGTTGCTCATCTCCCGGTCGATTGCTTTTGTTATAAACGCAGACTTTGGGTACGTGGTTGACAAAAGGAGGAGAACGAAATGCTTTGGACGATTTTTGTAATTCTGTTGGTCCTGTGGTTACTCGGCGTAGTGAGCAGCTACACGATTGGCGGGTTCATTCATCTGCTTTTGGTGTTAGCACTGGTGGTGCTGCTTATTAACATAATCGGCGGACGACGTACGGTCGTATAGGCAAACCACACACTGTTTGCCCTGCACGCGACGCCCGACTTTCAACGTTCCTTTTTTACTGGACCAGGTCGGGCGTCTCTGATCTTAGAGAAACGGTAGATCGAGCACATCAATGATTCGCCCTACTGGATAAAGATTCATCTGTGGATCCCAGTAGGGCGAGCGTTTGTGAAAGAAGCGCAATCGTTCTAACGGACTTGCCGCGAATTCTGCGTCGCTCGCCAGCAGCGCTTCGAATTCATGCTTGAGTGCGGGATCGTTTGCCATCATCTCGCGCGCCAGCGCTTCGAGCACGTATGGCTCGCCGTATTCCTTCTCTTCGAAAATCGCGTTGAAGAAGCCCCAACGCGCAAACGAGTCTGGCGCTTCCGGTTCCAACAGATTCATCATCACCTTCGCCAGTGGTTGGGCCATGGGCACAACGAGCGAGCCAGCGGGAAACACGCGCTTCTCTGTTACGCGTTCGACGTCGAACCGCGGCATGTGCCGCCCTTCGAACGGACCAGCCGGCCAAATCACGTTAACAAATCGATAACTCTCGACTTCGATCTCTCTCGTCTTGGCAAGCGTTTGCGTTTTCAGACCGTGCGCTTTCAATACTTCAATTACTTCGTTCCACTGAACGGGGACGATGTACGACAGCGGCGGTGCGACAGCGCGGGTCACCGCGAACGTCTGATACATCGGCACCGTTAGATCGAGTGGCTCGCGTCCGTAAACCACACGTAGATCGCCGGAGACCTCACTCTGATCCGTTTCGTATTCGTAGGCCCGTACCGCAAAAGGCGTCGCTTCCTCCGTAGTTTCGAAGACGAGGGGATAAAGGCGTGCCGGATCGTAACCGCTCCCCATCGCTACGGTGCGTTCGTCAGCATTGCGTCCGAGTTGTTTGAGACGCGCGGGCTCGCGAT
The DNA here is from genome assembly GCA_035491355.1 of Pyrinomonadaceae bacterium. Classification (GTDB taxonomy): domain Bacteria; phylum Acidobacteriota; class Blastocatellia; order Pyrinomonadales; family Pyrinomonadaceae; genus PSRF01. The sequence continues at coordinate 3,209 of DATJKO010000261.1, read as the reverse complement.
TCGCTTCAAACAGTGCGGCGCGGAGAAAATCATACGTGCCGATAACCCGCGACCGGTAGTCTTTGATCATGTGCGTTTCGATCAGGATTCCAGGGCGGTTCCTGATCGGTACGTAGCCGGTCGAGAAGCGCGGCGACCCGTTGAAGTCTCGCGTACCGCGCGGCAGGTCGCGATTGTCGATAAATTCAAGATACCAGGAGATAACGTTGCCGGCTGCTTCCGTTGCCGGCGCCACACGATCGCCGAACACGTCGCGTTCCCAGGCGACGATCTCATCGTCTACACCGGCGTGATGTTCGTGATGATAAGTGATGTTGCAGCGATAATCGGCGCCGTCAGTTACGTGGCAGTCGATAAAAAGATCCGGATCCCATTCGTTCCACAGTTTGAGCCACGCACGTGTTTCCGGCGTATCCGCTTTCATGTAATCGCGATTGAGATTCTGGTAGGTGCTGGTGGTGCGCCAGCCCATTAGCTCGGGACCGTTCTGGTTGATGCGATTGTATGGGGTGGAGCGTTCGTGACCGTCCGTGTTGTAGATCGGGATGAAGAGCAGGACGACGTTGTTCAGTAGCCCGGCGTCGGTTTTCGTAATGGCGATGTCGCGAAGCAAAGCGAAGCCGGCGTCTTTGCCGTCCGGTTCACCGGAGTGAATACAGGCCTGGATCAGGACGATTACTTTCCCCTCTGCCTTTGCAGCATCAGGAGTGAATGTGCCGGTCTCTGAAGCGATCAGCAGCGGGAGCTCGCGGCCTTGGCCGCTGTGTCCGAAGTTACGATACTCGATCGCCGGTGATGCGTCGGCGAGGCGGCGTGCGTATTCGATCGTATCAGCGTAGTTGGGTGTTTCGCGATAATCGGTAACTTCGGCGTGTGTGCGCCATTCAGGGGGTATCGGTGTTGTCATGGTGTTTCGGAAGGTTCCCGCAAAGGCGCAAAGGCGCAAAGAAAAGACGCTTCAAAAGGAAAGTGCAGTAAGTGCTCTTTTAAATGGATGCAGTAAGTTCTCTGGTCTTGTTCTTTCCTTTGCGCCTTTGCGCCTTTGCGGGAGGGACTAAAATCTCGTTTTACAAGAGCGGCACTCTTCGCGCCGTCGCGCATTAAGAGTGCCGCATGCTACACAACGAATGTACATTGTTCGCGCAAACCAACTCGTGATGAACGCGCTCGCTCCCAAGATACCGATCAGGACCAGGGCGTTCAGCAGAAAGTCTCTCAATCGTTGCGCCTTTCCCTAAACCGATCTTGATACGACAGCCCGCGTTCATACCCTTCGCGGAAGCCGGTGTCAAGTTCACTAGCAGAGTACGCCGTCCGCAGATCCTTTTCGACATCAGTGTAAAGCTTGCCGCGTCGTCGCGGATGCAAAGACGCCTGAAAACCGCGCCGGTAACTCACCTCGTCACGATCGAAGTCACGTCCGTCGTGGTGGTAGTAGTTGCGTTCGTCGTCTCGCAATTCATCCCACCACTGTTCACGCAGCGTTTCGATATCCGCAGCTCCTGAACTCTTAACGATGTCACGCGCCTCACCGGCGCGATTGTCATCGACGTACGCGACGATGATCGAACTTCCATGACGCAACGCATCTTCGTACAGAAACACATCTTCGTGCGGTACGCCTTCGCCGAGCTGCTCCTCAACCGTGTCTCCCAACGCAGCACCCGCCGCGGCGCCAACTGTTCCCAATAACGCAGCACCCACCAATCCAAAGGCGATCACTGGCCCAATCCCCGGCACTGCCAGGGTTGCGGCTGCGAGCCCAAGTGTCGCACCGCCGGCGGCGCCCATCGCACCTCCAACCGCGGCCCCCATGGCCCGGCCCATCCCGGGATCTTCAGTATCAGTGACGGGCACTCCGCGCTCGACTGCGCCCGCTTTCGATCCCGGTGTGATCAACCCAATCTTGTCCTGTGGTATTCCCAGACTTCGTAACTGATTAACTGCTTTCTCCGCGTCGCTCCGCGATTCAAACACACCTGTTACTACTTCCATGTTTGTTCCCTCCCGTGTTGGTCTCAGCTTAACTTCTAACGCGAGCGACACGGGCCAGCAAGCCGGAACCCTAATCGACACAAATCGTTGAGGAAAATCACAAAGCTATGTTAGAGTCGAACCACGATCTAACAATCGGAACGTGAGGCTCAAGAACGGATGTTCGATATCGTAGACAAACACTGGCCGATGTCTGAGGGCGACGGAAAAGCAACGCGCAAGAAGCGGCCGCGCATACTGGCGATCACCACGGACTGCTGCACTGGTTGCTCCGGATCGCCGGCGTGTATCGAGTATTGCCCGATCGAAGCCTGTATGTTCTGGGTCCCTGATGAAGACCACCCACCGTTTGGTCGAATCGAAGTAGATCCTTACCTCTGTATCGGCTGTCAGAAGTGCACCAGCAAAGGTCCTGACGGCGCGTTTCTTGATGGCTGTCCGTGGGACGCGATCGAAATGGTTCCGACCGACGATTGGGAAGCGATACACGGACTTACGTTACCGGATGCGCCACCTGCACCGCCTGCTTAATTCGCTCTCTGTTCAATAGCTTTAATGGTTAGTTGGGCCTGTTCCTTGACGCGGTCTGACGCGGAACTGGTGTAACTCTGTATCTGTGGCAGATCTTCTTTCTTGCCGATAATGGCTAGCGCTCGTAACGCCTGGAAGACACTCGCTTCATCGGAATTCAGATTCATCACTTCGTCGCCCGTAGAAACCTTGGCGCCGTTTGGTTTGAGGATCTTGTTGATGCGGCCCTGTAACGGCGAACGAATCTCAACGATCTTTCCGTCTGTTTCCTCGATACGTCCCAGCAACGTGGTGCGCGAGACGTTCGCTTCCTCTTTCAAGCTGCTCGCGATTACGCCGCTGGCTGGTGCGCGCACCGGATAGGTGCTCAAAACCGCGAACACTTCGTCGTGACCACTCCGATCGTTGAATCTGACTAACGCCAGCGCCGCGTTTCTTCGGACGAGTGGTTCCTGATCGTTAACCAGCTTCTTCAGGGCCTCGTGAAACTCCGTCGACTGGTTATCGAAACCCATTACCCAGGCGATCGTGAGTCGAAACTCTGTTTCCGGACTGCCGCTTAACGTGACGAGTTGCGGGTACCACGTTTTGGCGCTGCTGTCGCCGCGTTCCATGCGGCTCTGAATCTGATTGAGTGCGTGTTGGACGTGACGCGGGTTCTTCTCGTCGTTCAGATATTTCGT
>DATJKO010000260.1:0-5475 GCA_035491355.1 Pyrinomonadaceae bacterium | reverse complement strand
ACTTACTTTCAGATCGACGAGATCCGAGTCAATTCGGATCGTCTCGATCGGATCCTGCCCGCGAACCAATCCCAGGAACAGCAAACACACAACGACACTCGACACCGCTACAAAACGAGTGCGTGTTGCTGACCTGAATTTAGTTTGCATAGTAGCCACGTTTGCCGCGTGCTACCGCGTTCGAGCGATTAACACCAATCCGAATTGCTCGCCAGTGTCCGTCGCGAGCACTGTTTGAGGGCCGGTAGGCCAAACTATAAACCGTTCCGAGGTCTGCCACCACCTGTTCGTAGGAGCCCGCGAGATCCGTCAGTTTTTCGACCTCGTAGAACACTCCTCCGCCGGCCTCGGCCATTGCCTTCATGCGATCGTGACCTGCGGCGAATGCCTCCGGTTGCGTGTCTTCCGGACTCATGGCCTCGTATTCGGTATTCAGCCACAACGTGTACAGGACACCGTCAAACTCCTGGATGTTCCGCACCGTGTCAGCGTAAGGCGTTTGCGAACCGACCTGGCCGCTGATGCCCGGAATCGTACCGTCCAAGCCATCACTCATCACAACGATCGCCGAGCGGCGGGCGTTGGTGGCGTCCTTTTTGATCTGGTTCATCGTGAAGTTTATCGCGTCGTAGAGCTTCGTGTCGCCCCGCGCGGTGTCGATTGTTTCAATTCGCTGGCGCAGCAGGTCGCGGTCGCCGGTCAGTCCGGACACGATGGACGAGCTTCCCGCAAACGTAATTACCGCGATTCGATCCGCCGGACGAGCGGCGTTGACGAACCGTAGCGCCGCCTCGCGAATTAGTTTCACGACGTCCTTCGTCGAGCCCGACAGGTCGATCAGCAACACCATGTCGAACGGCGCGGACGAGGAGTCGAACTGTACGATCCGTTGTTCCTGACCGTCTTCAAACAGTTGGAAGTCTGACTGGACCAAACCGGCGAGTCCGCGACTCGTACCGCGATCGACGACGCTGACGTTTAGCGTCACGAGTTGCGAGTCGACACGGATGACATCTCCCTCGCTAATCTCGACGTTATCCGCTTTGTCAGCGGGCGTTCCTACCGAAGTCTTTGCGTTGTTGACGCCGCCCAATTGCGGTGGTCCATCAGCGGGCGGCGCTGCCTGCATTACGGGTTTGACGTAACTCTTCCCGTCCCAGGTGGCGACTTCGACATTCTTCGGAACCCTCAGCTTCACGTTGATCGCGACGGCGGGATCGGTAGGTCGACGAACAACGGTGATCGTCACGACTGTACCGCGATTGTCGATCAGTATTGGAGAACGGGAGAGCGTGACGGAGCCGTCGATCGCGGTGGAAACTGCGGCGTAACTCTGGTCCCAAAGCTCGAACGAGACGTCGCCGAAGTCGTTGCGGATCTTCAACAGCGCACCGGGCGGCAGATCGATGCGAATCTCATCGAAAGTAGCGCCTGAAACTGTCGTCGGGAAGAGAAGTGCGGCCAGAATTAGTAAGCGCAACATAGCAAAACTGCGTAGAGATTATACAGATCAGGGCTCAATAAGATCGAGCATCGACGTCTCATCTCGCGCCTGTTCGCCCGTCTCACGTGAAGGCGGCGGCGCTCCTGCGAGGTCAGAGATTTTCAGCAACAAATTGTTTTGATTGCTGGCGTACGGCAGTGCTGTTTCGATTGAGACCACCCCGTCGCGTATGAGCCGTTCGATGACGTTATCGAACGTCTGCATTCCGTCCATCTCGCCCTGTTCCATTGCGTCGATCAGCGACTTCCCTTCCGATTCGCCTTTCTCGATGTAGTCGCGTGTACGCATTGTCGACTTGAGAATCTCGACGGCGGCGACGCGTCCCTTGCTGTCACTCAGCGGGATCAGACGTTGTGAAATGATGAAACGAAAGGACTGCGCAACTCGCGTTCTGATCACCTTTTCTTCGTTCTTGGGAAACACGCCGATGATGCGATCGACTGTTTTTGAAGCGTCGATCGTGTGCAACGTCGAGAGTACGAGGTGACCGGTTTCCGCCGCCTCGAGCGCGACTTCGATCGTCTCGCGATCACGCATCTCGCCGACGAGGATCACTTTCGGCGCCTGCCGCAGCGCCGCACGCAAAGCGACGGAAAAACTCGGCGTGTCGGAGTGTAGTTCGCGCTGGTGAATCGTCGAGTTCTTGTGCATGTGCAGAAACTCGATCGGATCCTCGATCGTGACGATGTGGTAGTAGTGCATCTCGTTGATCAGATCGATCACGGCGGCGAGAGTGGAGCTCTTGCCGCTGCCGGTTGGACCCGTAACCAGCACGATGCCGTTCTTGAGATCGGCAATCTCTTTAAGCGTTTCGGGCAGATTGAAGTCACTGAAACGCGGCGGCCGCATGGGAATCACCCGCATCACGATCGCGTGCGTACCACGTTGCCGAAAGATATTGACGCGAAAACGAGCATCACCCGGAACGCTGAACGACAAGTCGGCGGAGCCGGTCTTTTCCAGACTGTCGATTGCCGACTGCTGTGTGCCCAGGATCAACTTCGCGATTCCCGCCGTGTGCTGCGGCAGCAGCTTTTCCAGGCCCTGAACTCGCACCGGGACCAGTTTGCCTGCCACTTCGATTTGCGGCGGACGGCCGGGACTGAAGATCAGATCGCTGACCTTGTCAGAGGCCCGCAACATCTCTCTCAAAACGGCGATGAAATTTGGTGGTGGCGGACTTGCTGGTTGTTGAGTGTTTGAGGTCGTCGATTGTTCGCTACTCATTTTTCCTTTGGGAACTTTTCACCCTTTTCGCGCGTCAAAAAAGCAGGTGAAAAGACAGTGAGAATATTTGCACTCCGAAGAACAAACTACTTTCACCTGGCGTACATCAAATGATTGCTTTGCAAGAACACGGACAGAAAATTGGACCGTGTGTTTGATTTTAAAAGAAAGGCGCTGGAAACATGGCAACGTACAGAGATCCTGTCAGCTGCTTTGCACCACTTGAAGTAATCGAGCGCCTGCTGGAAATTCGTGTTGAAGCGGGTTACTCGCCTGCCGTATATCTTCTTTCCCCCGATGATTTGGCAGACTATCTCGATGCGTATGGCTTCGACGTCTATGCTTTATCGGAGGCTGAAGCTGAGTTTCACTTTGGCGACTATCGTGCTCCGTTGGCACCGGGCGGCGATCATGCCCACTGCTCACTGACCGCGCATTAGTATAATCCGTGTTCCCCCAACACGGATTTACTTTAATGCCTTGATCACGAAAAAAGTTACGTCATCATTCGCGCCCGCACTCGCCGTCCACTCCAAAACAGCCATCTGAATACTTGCAATCATCTCGCGCGCAGGCTTGTCTAGTGAGTTCTTGACGGCTTCGACCAGGCGTTCGCGCCCAAACTCCTCGCCGCCGGGGCTCTCCGCTTCACTCGCGCCATCGGTGTAAAGCACCAACACGTCGCCGGGTTCGAGCAACACGTGGTACTGGTGATAACGCGTGTGCTGAAACATTCCCAAGGGCTGTTCGCCCTCATCAAGGAAACGAATCTCGCCGCCCGCTTTGATGAGGATCGGCCAGTTGTGACCGGCGTTCGAAAATGACAACGTCTTGTTCGTCGCGTCCAGAATTCCGTAGAACGCGGTAACAAACTGATTTCGCTCGATGGATTCCCAAAGCAGGGAGTTCACCTTCGCCATCGAGATGTTGGTGGCGTAGCCGATCTGACTCGCGGCGCGCAAACTCGCGCGCAGAAACGCCATGAGAATCGCCGCCGGCACGCCCTTGCCGGACACGTCAGCGATGACGATACCGATCTGGTCCTCGTAAATGCGGACCCAGTCGTAGTAGTCGCCGGAGACTTCTTCGGTGGGAAAGTTGTAAGCGCTGATGTCGTAGCCCGATAGTTGCGGGTCGTTCGGCGGTAACAGTTCCAATTGCACCTGTCGCGCGACCTCCAGTTGACCTTGCAGTCGCTTCTTTTCGATCAACTGCTCGTGCAACTCCACCTTGTCGATGATGATTGCCACCTGCGAGGCGAGCAGCATCAGCACTTCGAGGTCGTCGTTTCCGTAGGCGTTAAGTTCATCGCTTTCGAGATCGAAACAGCCGATCACTTCGTCGTTGGAAATGATGGGCGCGACCATCTCGGAGCGCGTGCGGTCGCGCGCGTTCACGTAAACAGGATCGTTGCGAACGTCGTTCGAGATGATTGGCTTGCCGGTCAACGCCACGCTGCCGAGAAAACCTTCGCCGAGCTTCAGATGGAGATCGTACAGCTCTTCGATGTCGTAACCGCGAACAGCCTCGGCTTTGAAGCTGCACGGTTCTTCGCCTTCGGGCACTTCGCCTTCCGGGACTTCGTTCTTGTCAACGCAGTCGATGAGAAAGATGCCGGCCGCGTCGTAGGGAATTAGCGAATCGAGCGTGTCCATCACCAGGTTCAGCACTTCCTGAAGGTCCAGTGAACGGCTGATTCTCTGGGTGATGTCGAGGAGCATGCGCAGCTTGTCAGTGGTGGTCAGGCCATGCGCGGCTGCGTCTTTTACTTGTTCACTCATGAGCGACCTATTCTAGCGGACTTCCCTATACTCGCGCCAAAGATGTGTCACTTTCATTCGATACTCCACCAGGTCGCGACTCACGCGAAAATGGCCCGCAATCTCACGTACTGTCTTCCCCTGTAACAACAAGCGCTTCAGCGACGCGTAAGGGACGAGCACGGCGGCGCCGACGCCGTAGGCCTCCTCTTCGTCGGCTTTGCGGTAATCGCGGTTCATCACTTTACCGCGCTCGTCTTTCGTTACGACCGACAGGCGGTTGGGTTGATGGCCCAGGAAAACGTGACAGATCTCTTCCATCAAAGTCGCCTTGGTTCGCGCTGGACCATGGTTTGGATTGAGTATCACCAGCTTCAATCCGTTTGGCAGGGTACACGCGCCACCGGACCAGGCCTCGTTCCCTGGTCCAAGCAAGTGTTCGCGAGCTGCGTCGCTGAGTCCCTCGACTTTCTCGAAGTCGAGCACGATGAGATTTGCGAACCGGGCGAGGTCAAAGGGATTGAGGGGAAAGTCAGGCCGCACGCGGGCGAAGTCGCGCAGCGCCATGGCTTTCAGTTCGAAGTTTCGCCACTTTTCACCTGGAGGTAGGTCACCAAGCTGCACTCGACGAGTATAAACGGATCGGCGCTTAGCGTCGCTTCTTCGAGCTTTTCTCCGCGCCTGTCTTGCTGAACTGGGTATACGCAACGCGGAAGAGCTCAGAAAGCGCCGAAGCTGTTTCCGGTGTCAGGTTGCGATCGGCCCGCAGGTGCGCCTCGACGATCTCGGGCGTCGGTTCCTGGGGGTAGTAAACGACCGCCGGCGCCGCGTCTGCTTGTCCCTGACGTCCGCTGAGGATTCGTTCCATTGGCACATCGAGCCATGACGTCAGACGGGCGATGTTGTCGGCGTCGGGCTTGCCGGTGCCGTTTTCGATCCGGGACAGCGTTGAGGCGGAGACGGAAGTTTTGGTGGCCACGTCGC
>DATJKO010000259.1:0-4634 GCA_035491355.1 Pyrinomonadaceae bacterium | reverse complement strand
GACCGCCACCACGAGACGCACCACCGTACGCGCCAAACGTGCGCGACAGCGTGTGCGCAGCAGCGTCGGCACCGGTACCGCCACCACAGCTGAGTTCAAGAAGATTGACGTTTCTGAAACACCTGATAGGGAGCAACGGATAGAAGTGGAAGCCAGGTAAGGTGGTTGGCGACTGACAATTGCCTATTGCCGATTTTGTTTCTACTTCGTTTCCCTCTAGGATACGTCTGTCAAGTTCACCAGTAACAGTCGTTAGCCAATTGGCAGTCGGCAATTGGTAATCGGCGATGTCTTTATGCTCCAACTCAACGGTCAATCACTGACGATTCAACAAATCGCCGCCGTCGCGGCGCGCCGGGAGCACATCACACTCGCCGCAGTCGCGCGCGAACGAGTCGAACGCGCCCGCCAGGTTGTCGAACAGATAGTCGCGGAAGGTCGCACTGTGTACGGAGTCAACACCGGCTTCGGCAAGTTGTCAGACGTGAGCATCGACCGCGCAGACCTGGAACAGTTGCAACTCAACCTCGTGCGCAGTCATTCGTGCGGTTTAGGAGATCCGCTTTCGGACGAAGAAGCACGCGCGATGGTGTTGCTGCGCGCGAATGTACTCGCATCCGGATTCAGTGGCGCGCGTCCATTGGTTATCGACACGCTGATCGCAATGCTCGAAAAAGGTGTCACTCCGGTGATACCCGAAAAAGGAAGCGTCGGCGCAAGCGGCGATCTCGCGCCGTTGGCCCATCTCGCGCTGGCTGCGATCGGCGAAGGCGAGGCGTTCTTCGAGGGCGAGCGTTTGCCGAGTGCGATGGCCCTGGAGCGCGCCGGTATCACACCACTGCAGTTGGAAGTAAAAGAAGGACTCTCGCTACTCAATGGCACACAGGCGATGGGCGCTGTTGGTGGACTCGCCCTCTATCGCGCGCAGCGACTCGTACAGCTCGCTGACGTCGCCGGCGCAATGACATTGGAAGCGCTGCGCGGGACGCCGGTCGCTTTCGATGAACGTATTCACAATGCGCGCCCGCACCCCGGTCAGATCGCCGTCGCTGCACACCTGCGCGAACTATTGCGCGACAGCGAGATACGCAAGTCGCACCTCGACAACGATCCGCGAGTGCAGGACGCGTACAGTTTGCGGTGCATGCCACAGGTGCATGGCGCCATCCGTACCGCGTTGGCCCACGCGCGCGAGATCGTCGAGATCGAAAGCGGCAGTGCCACCGACAATCCGTTAGTGTTTTCGGAAACCGGCGAGGTGCTTTCGGGCGGAAACTTCCACGGCGCCCCACTCGCCCTCGTTTTTGACTACGCCGCGATTGCTTTGACAGACTTGATCAGTATCACGGAGAGACGAATCGATCGGTTGGTTAATCCTGATTCGAATGAAGGACTGCCGCCGTTTCTGACCGCGCAGCCGGGAATTTCCTCCGGCTTCATGATGCTTCAGGTCTCGGCGGCCGCATTGCTGAACGAAGCGAGAGTATTGGCCCATCCGGCGAGCGTCGATAACGTACCAACGGACGGTGGTAAGGAAGACCACGTTTCAATGGGCATGACTTCGGCGACGAAGCTTCGTTCCATAGTGAAACTTGCCGAGATGACCGCCGCGATCGAACTGATGACCGCGGCGCAAGCGCTCGACTATCGTGCGCCGCTTGCGCCCGGCCGCGGAGTGAAGCAGGCTTACGACCTCGTGCGTGGGCTCGTCGCGCGAATGACGGTCGACCGGGCGACGGCGAAAGATATCGAACAGATTACCGACGCAATTCGACAAGGCGTTTTTGACGCGTTGTAAAAGACACAGACCATTTGGAGGAGACTTTATGGCGAATGGAATGGACGATCGGCGAAAGAGTTTGGAGGACGAGTACTTTCATCGCAAGAACCAGGAGGCGATAGAGAAGCTGCGCGCGAAGATGAAGGTCGCGGCAGAGGCGAAAGCGGCCGGCACTTCGTCGATGCAGTGTCCGCGCTGCGATGGCAGTTTGAACGAGACGAAGGTTGAAGAAGTCACGGTCGACACTTGCGACAAGTGTGGCGGTGTGTGGCTCGACTCCGGCGAGCTCGAGCAGCTAACGAAGAAGGCCGGCAGTTGGTTCAGGCGTATCTGGGCTGGAGCTGAAGAGTAACGAACGTGAAAACTCTCCCGCGAAGGCGCAAAGGCGCAAAGGAAAGCGTGAAGGACCTGCAAAAGGTCGATGTTAGTGTGAGGCGGCTGTTCTTTGCGCCTTTGTGCCTTTGCGGGAAACTCATTAGAAAGTGACACATCGAGTGATTCGCGCGCCGCACGGCGCTCAGTTGAACTGCAAGGGATGGCATCAGGAGGCCGCTCTTCGTTGCCTGATGAACAATCTCGATCCTGACGTCGCCGAACGTCCGGACGAGCTGATCGTTTACGGTGGCGCGGGCAAGGCTGCCCGCAACTGGGCCAGCTTCGACGCCATCGTCCGCGAACTCAAGTCGCTCGAGAACGACGAAACGCTGCTGGTCCAATCAGGCAAACCCGTCGCTGTCTTTCGCACTCACGAATACGCACCCCGCGTCCTGATCGCCAACTCCAATCTTGTCGGCAACTGGGCCAACTGGGAACACTTCCACGAGCTCGAACGCCGCGGCCTGATGATGTACGGACAAATGACCGCGGGGAGTTGGATCTACATCGGCACCCAGGGCATCGTCCAGGGCACGTTCGAAACTTTCGCCGCTATGGCTGACAGACAGTTCGCCGGTGATCTCTCGGGTAAACTCATCGTTTCCGGAGGCATGGGCGGAATGGGTGGCGCCCAACCCCTCGCCGCAACCTTGAACGGCGCGGTCTTTCTCGGCATCGACGTCGATCCCGAACGCATCGAGCGTCGCGTTCGCACCGGCTACTGCGATCGTATCGCCCTGACGCTGGACGAAGCGCTCGACATCTGCGACGACGCGCGCGAACAGAAACGCGCAGTCTCCGTCGCGCTCGTCGGAAACTGCGCCGAAGTGCTGCCGGAGTTGGTGAAGCGAGGCGTGCAGGTGGATGCCGTCACCGACCAAACCAGCGCCCACGATCCGTTGAACGGTTACGTGCCTGCCGGACTGACGCTCGATGAAGCCAGAGAACTGCGCGAGTCGGATCCCGCTGGTTACGTAAACCGATCCAAAGAATCAATGGCCCGTCACGTCGAAGCGATGCTGGCGCTGAAACGTGCCGGCGCAGTGGCCTTCGATTACGGCAACAACATTCGCAAACAGGCGTTCGACGCCGGTTGTACCGAAGCGTTCGAGATTCCGGGCTTCGTGCCGGAATACATTCGTCCGCTTTTCTGTGAAGGCAAAGGGCCGTTTCGCTGGGTCGCGCTTTCCGGCGACACGGAAGACATTCGCAAGACCGACGATCTCGCACTCGAGATGTTTCCCGATGATCGCACGCTCAATCGCTGGCTGCGACTCGCGCGCGATCGCGTTCATTTTCAGGGACTCCCCGCGCGTATCTGCTGGCTGGGTTACGGTGAACGAGCGGAAATGGGCGAGGCCATCAACGACCTCGTGAAACGCGGCGATCTGAAAGCACCGATCGCGATCGGACGCGATCATCTCGACACCGGTTCCGTCGCGTCGCCGTTTAGAGAAACGGAAAACATGAAAGACGGCTCGGATGCGGTCGCCGACTGGCCCATCCTCAACGCGTTGCTGAACACCGCCAGCGGCGCGAGTTGGGTGTCGTTTCATCACGGCGGCGGAGTCGGCATCGGTTATTCACTACACGCAGGTCAGGTGTCAGTCGCCGATGGCACCGACGAAGCAGCCAAACGGCTTAACCGCGTGCTGACTAACGACCCCGGACTCGGTGTCGCGCGACACGTCGATGCCGGATACGAAGAAGCTGAACGGACAGCTCGAGAAAAGGAGATCAGTATCCCCCTGCTATGCGACTAATTACTCGAATCCTCAGCGCAACGATTCTTTCTCTCGCTTTTTGTTTCGTAAACGCCAACGCCCGCGTCGACACGGTTCGCTTACAAAGCAAACTCCTCGGCGCACCCGCCCCTTACAACGTCATCCTGCCGGCCGACTACGACAGCTCGCCGACCACACGTTACCCTGTGCTTTACCTGTTGCACGGTTACACGGGTCACTATTCTGACTGGGTGTCGCGGTCGAATGTTGGCGATTACGCCGCGCAGTACCGCATCATCATCGTCACGCCCGAGGGGAATAACGGCTGGTACACGAACAGCGCCAGCGTCGCGACCGACAAGTATGAAAGCTACATTCTTAACGAGCTGCTGCCGGATGTGGAGAAGAACTATCGCACGATCGAAGCGCGTTATGGACGTGCGATTGCAGGGCTCTCGATGGGTGGTTACGGCGCGATCAAGTTTGGACTGAAGTCGCCCGCAACGTTTGCTTTCGCAGCTTCGATGAGTGGCGCGGTTGGCGTCACGAAGTTCACTGAAGCAGAGGTCGGGAAGGACATGTTACCCGCGTTAGTTAAAATTTTCGGCGAAGTCGGAAGTGAAACGCGCAAGGCAAACGACCTCTTCGACATCATCAACAACCTACCCGCCGGGCGCATCGCCTCGTTACCTTATTTTTACTTCGACTGCGGCACCGAAGACGTTCCGTTGATCTTCAAGTACAACGTCGAGCTC